>JAGALG010000076.1 GCA_017848075.1 Oscillospiraceae bacterium
ACTCCGGACACCCTGATTAAAAGTCAGGTGCTCTGCCAGCTGAGCTAGTAAGTCATCTCATCTTGTGCTGTCTCTCGACTGCTTGATTATTATAACTCACAAAATTTGATTTGTCAACAACTTTTTTCAAAAAATTTTATTTTTCTGCAAAAAGAGAACCGAATTTCATCGGTTCTCTTTTTGCATTGAAATTAAATTTCAGTGATATTGATCAGTTCTACATCGCTGATTTTCTTATTCATCTTCAGAGAGTCAGCCAGTGCATTTGCAGTATCCAATGCAGTCAAGCAAGGGATAGAACGCTCAACTGCTTTACGACGCAACTGAACGGAATGACGCTGTGGCTGGCGACCTTTCTTGGAAGTGGAAATAATATAAGCCAGTTTACCACTGGTGATCAGATCCATAACATTTGGCTCACCTTCACCAATCTTACGAACGGTGGAGGTTGCTACCATGTTACGGTTCAGCAGAGATGCAGTACCACCGGTTGCATACAGGTCATAACCCAGATTCTCGAATTTCTCTGCAATCTGAATGATTTCCTGCTTGTCACTGTCACGAACAGAGATCAGTACACCTTTGCCTTCTGGGTTCTCTTCCATCTTGTAGCCAGCTGCTACCAAGCCTTTGTAAAGAGCCTCTTCAAAGGTTTTGGCGATACCCAGAACCTCACCGGTAGATTTCATTTCCGGGCCAAGGTGGGTATCTACATCGTGCAGCTTCTCGAAGGAGAATACTGGTACTTTAACTGCAACATGGTCACCTTCTGGATACAGACCAACACCATAGCCCTGATCTACCAGTTTCTCACCAAACATCATACGGGTTGCAATGTCAACCATTGGAACGCCAGTAACTTTAGAAATGTATGGAATGGTACGAGAGGAACGAGGGTTTACCTCAATTACATAAACATCATCGTTATAAACAACATACTGAATGTTAACCAGACCAACAACTTTCAGCTCTCTTGCCAATTTGCCGGTATAGTCGATCAGGATGCGTTTGATTCTCTGAGACAGGCTCTGAGCTGGATATACAGAAATGGAGTCACCGGAGTGGATACCTGCGCGCTCGATATGTTCCATAATACCAGGGATCAGGAAGTTTTCACCATCGCAAATTGCGTCAACCTCAACCTCTTTACCCATCATATATTTATCGATGAGAACCAGGTTATCTTTCATATGGCTGGTGATAACATCCATATATTCCTCAACGTCCTGACTGTTGTATGCAATGATCATGTTCTGACCACCCAATACATAGGAAGGACGAAGCAGAACCGGATAACCCAGTTTTTCTGCTACTACAACAGCCTGTTCTTTGGTAAGAACGGTCTCGCCCTTTGGACGAGGAATACCGCATTTCTCCAGCAAAGCGTCGAAGCGTTCACGGTCTTCTGCGGCGTCAATGCTGTCAGCAGAGGTACCCAAAATATTGACACCTTTATCATGGAGATATTTTGTCAGCTTGATTGCAGTCTGACCACCAAACTGTACAACCACGCCGTAAGGTTTTTCGGTTTCCAGAATGGAGTCAACATCTTCTGGAGTCAGTGGGTCAAAGTACAGACGATTAGCAGTATCGAAGTCAGTGGAAACGGTTTCTGGGTTATTATTTGCGATTACTGCTTCATAGCCCAGCTCTTTCAGAGCCCATACACAGTGTACGGAACAGTAGTCGAATTCAATACCCTGACCGATACGGATTGGGCCGGAACCGAATACCAGAATCTTCTTCTTGTCATTTTTGTGCTCCTCGATAAACTGAGCAGCCTCATTCTCCTCGTCGAAGGTAGAGTAGAAGTAAGGAGTCTCTGCCTTATACTCAGCAGCACAGGTATCTACCATTTTATAGGTTGCATATCTTGGTTTGGTCACTTTCTGACCAGACAGAGCTTCGATCGTTTTATTTAGGAAGCCCAGCTCTTTTGCACGGAGGTATTTCTCATCGGTCAGCTCACCTTCTGCCAAAGTCTGCTCCATTTCGATCAGGTTATACAGACGGGACAGGAACCAGTTATCAATCATGGTGATCTGATGAACTTCATCGATAGAAATGCCTTTCTTCAGTGCCTGGTATACACAGAAGATACGCTCGTCATCGCAGTCATGGAGTTTTTTGCGAAGTGCTTCCACATCCATCTCTACGAATTTTGGCATATTGAAATCGTTGAGACCCAGCTCTACAGAACGAACAGCCTTCATCATAGCCTGTTCAAAGGAAGTACCGATGGACATAACCTCACCGGTCGCTTTCATCTGAGTACCCAGAGTGCGTTTTGCGTAAACGAATTTATCGAAAGCCCATTTTGGGAACTTAACAACCTGATAGTCAACAGATGGCTCAAAGCAAGCGTAGGTGTTTCCGGTTACTGCATTTACGATCTCGTCCAAAGTGTAGCCGATAGCAATCTTCGCAGCAACTTTTGCGATTGGATAACCGGTTGCTTTGGATGCCAATGCGGAAGAACGGGATACACGAGGGTTTACCTCGATAACAGCATATTCTTTGGAGGTTGGATGCAGTGCAAACTGACAGTTGCAGCCGCCCTCTACGCCCAGCTCTTCAACAATGTTCAAAGATGCTTTTCTCAGCATGGAGAATTCTTCCGGAGTCAAAGTTACTGCAGGAGCAACAACGATGGAGTCACCGGTATGAACACCAACTGGGTCAACGTTTTCCATAGAGCAAACAGTGATGCAGTTTCTCTTGGAGTCACGAATTACCTCGAATTCGATCTCTTTCCAACCGGAAATACATTTTTCAACCAGAATCTGAGTAATTGGAGACAGACGCAGACCATTGGTTGCGATTTCATTGAAATCTTCCCAAGTGTATGCGATACCGCCGCCGGTACCACCCATGGTGAATGCAGGACGAATGATCACTGGCAGACCAATTTCTTCCGCAAAAGCCTGACCATCTTCCAGAGTTGTAACAACTTTGGAAGGAATGCATGGCTCACCGATGGCTTCCATGGTATCCTTGAACATCTGGCGGTCTTCTGCTTTATCAATGGTTTCTACTTTGGAGCCCAACAGTTTTACACCATGTGCATCCAGGAAACCTTCTTTTGCCAGCTGCATAGAGAAGGTCAGACCAGTCTGACCACCCAAGTTAGACAGAACAGAGTCTGGTTTTTCAATTTCAATGATGCGCTTTACAACATCAAGAGTCAATGGCTCAATGTAAACTTTATCTGCCATGGCCTTATCGGTCATGATAGTTGCAGGGTTGGAGTTGATCAGAACAACTTCCAGACCTTCTTCTTTCAAAGCACGGCAAG
>JAGALG010000008.1 GCA_017848075.1 Oscillospiraceae bacterium
GTTCAATCAGCTGCCAAATAGGAATCGAGAAAGTACCCATAGCCTGCAGATCAGCAGTCATAGGAGTGATTTCTGGTAAAGTGACTGATACATCACGAGCCACCAATTTACCATCAGAATAAATGGTATCGGCCACAACAGGACCGCAGATATTAACAAAGCTCATTTATTCCACCTCCTCAAAGTACGAAGTGAAGCCCTCGTCAGTGTATGCTACGCGCAAAGTACCAGACTTCCATGGTGGGGTTGGGGTACCCTCAAAGTCCCATACAAAGTTACCTTCTGCCAGTTCAGAGGTTGGATTCTGCTCCTGATCAAATCGAACAACAGGTTTGCCGATGAATGCACCCATAGTGGCTCTTGCATCTGCTTTCTCCTGCTCCCGCTCCTTGATTGTGTCTGCCATAGCTCTGGTCATTGGGCTATCGATGGTCAGAGCATGCTCCTGCTGGAAATCGTTCGTTACGAACATCATCGTACGCAGAGTATTGTCAAAGACAACCTGATTATCGGTGACCTGACCGAAGCTATATGCAGCAGAATGTGGACCCCAAAGAACCCACTGACCTCCCCAGTACACAGAGGTAGTAATACCTACTTCATTCAGCTCATTTGCACACTGCTGATCGAAACCGCGATTTTTGCTGTTCTTGCCAAAGTAATGCTTGCACACTGGAATTGCTTTGTTCGAACAGGTTTCCATTGGAATACCTGCATGATTTGCGTCTACCTGCAGAGATACCCATGCAGCCAAAACAGACTTATGATGGATGCAACCTGCGGTGTCCTCGTTCTGTGGCCAGAAGACCTTAGAACGCTTATTGCTATATCCATTGGATTTCTTCCATTCTTTTGCTGCTTCGATATTGTCAATTTTGCTATCACCATCTTCCAACGGTAAGTCTGCGTAGATGTAGGCATCCCAGTGACCATTGACTTTGGTACCGGCTACAATCATTGCTTCATAAACCTCTGGAATATGGGACCAATTCGGAGACAAGATCAGGTTTGGGATCAGGCCCAATTCCTGATACATGAGGTCAATACAACCCAGACCGCTGTATTCGCCGCCTGTGGTTACGCCACCAATAATATCTTTATAGGTCAGCATAGATGGATCAACCTCAAAGAAAATAGCGTCCACGCTGCCAGAGATTGCATCGCCTACGCTATTGAGAATGACCTGACCTTTAGTGAAGTCATAGTCAACAGTATAATCAATACCCTCTTCCTTATCGAGAAGTACCAGGGTATCAAGGATAATAGTATCGCTCTCAAATGCAGCTCTGCCATTTGCAAAAGTAAGAGTTTTAACGGTCTCTTTCTCCAGCCGGTGAATGTCAGGATTCAGCACATTGATAGTAACGATAGGACCAGCCACTCCGGCAGCATTGTTAAGATGTGTATGGATGGCCTCGCATAGACCAAATTTCTCCCAGTCATCACTGTAGCCCATGTAGCGTTTTGCATTGCTGAAATTATTCAGCTTCACAGGTACATTGACATACTGTTCATAGCCGCGAATGAGGTTGACCGGTGCGGTGTCTACATAGACAGCAATCGTGCTGCTCTGGGTACCAATACGACTGATGCTATCAGCAAATTCGCCATAGATACCATGTTTATATGTAGTCGCCATATTGCTCCCTCCTTACAGTAAATCTTGTATGTTTTCTATATTCCGCTGAGTTAGCGGGTAGGTTACCCGGAATGACACCCAGGCGAACCATGTTGCATAGAGGTCTGGAATAGCCTCTTGTTCATTCAGAGGTCCAAACTTAATAGGTGATGCTCTATCGATGACAAAGCCATTGATATTAGTCGTACTCTCCAGCTTACGAAGTGCAATATCTACGAAATTCCAGGCATCGCGCCATCCATCCCCACTGCGTTGGAAATAGTTTTCGGCATCTTCGCCACTCCACTGTTTCCATTCTTTGTACTTGGTTGGGATTAGCCAATCCTCACCATGCAAGCCCGGATCCCATGTAGAGAACATAAGTTGCACATCCACTGCGCCTCTCCCCGTCGCTGGTGTGTCTTCGCCATTGACAAAGCCCACACACAGCGATGGAAAAGGAGAAAAGATGGACGGCGGCAATTTATCCGATGTCGGGATATACATTGAAAACGCTGCAGGTGTTACCAATTTGTACTCATACCCAGCATCGACCGCCGCTTCATTTGATGGTGGCACTTTCAGCTTGATCTGGCTGCAGATATTTGTTTTTGCCCAATCAGTCAAAGTATCTATTAGATGTACTATGGACACAGGTTTAGCCTCCTATGCGATCACATTTTCTCGTAAAACAATGGTAGCTATACCCATATCGACCTTCCATTCGTCAATGATGCACTCACGGCCATTAACATTGAGGTTTTGTCCCGCTGTCCGGCGAGGTGGAAGATCTTCAACGCGGGCGTAGAAAAGAGTAGCGCTTTCTGCAACCGCCAAATCTTGACTGCCCTGTCGTCTTTTAAGCTCGTCAATATCCATTACGATAGGAATTTTCTTTCCTTCGATACGGTATTCTTCTGCGAAGAAATCCAGATCAATGAATACTGCAGAGCGATCCTGAGATACCATTTCTTTAAAGTTCATTTACTGCACCGCCTCTGCAGCATCGAAAGTTGGAACCTCGTCAGCGTCACCTTCGACAACTTCCTCTGCAGAATCGTCAGCCTCATCATCGACATTTTCGGCATCCGCCTGAGCCATGGCTTTACGGATAGCGTTCGCCATTTCAGACTTGGTAGCGCCAAATGGGAATGTCAGACCATGTTCTTTTCCTAAAGCCCGCAGGCTCTGTGGATTCATGGTGTCAAGTGTATCGCTCACAGGAACTTCTTTGACTTCCACATATTCCGCAATATGCAATTTTTCTACAAGGCGCTGCGCTACCGCAGCATCCACGCTGATTGGTGGATCTCCCGCCTGTACAAGTTTGTAGCCCTTGTCATGTTTCCAACCGAAAAAGCCGGATTTAATCTTGATAGTTGGCATTGTCGATTCCCTCCCTGTTTGCTAATCAGCAAGATTTACTACGATAAAGCAGTTTTTCTTGTTTGGAATCATCAGTGGACGAGAAGTCAGTTTCAACTCTCGAGTGTCAGTTTTCTGATCACTGGTGTGTTTAGGAACTCGCTTAGCAGCATAGGTGTGATAGTTTTCATCGCGTTCCATCTGAGTGACTGCGCCGTACACAGTGCGGCCACAAGCAGGAGTAGTTGCAATAGCTACACCGCGATTCAGATAAGGCTCTTTCTTGCCTTCATCGTTTTCGCGTTTTGCGCCATAGCTGATAAAGTCGATCATATTACCCAAAACATTTACAGTGCCGATGTAAGCCGCACCCTGTTCGTTCAGTTTGCGTGGTTCGATGTGACCCAGTTTGTAACCCTCAATATTAAGGTACTCTTTCAGGGATTCATTCTTGATAATCATCGGAGCGATGTGTGGAGCCACTACCAGTTCGGTAACTTCCACCTGTTCGTCCTTTGCGATTTCAAGAATGGCCTGCAGGTCAGCGAAAATATCAGCGCTTGGATCGCTCCATGGCGTGGTAGGAGTGAATACAGCTGGATTGTTTTCGCCATCGTAATAGCGAACTTCTTTTTCTTCATAGTCGGTGTCATTGTCACCATAATGGCGCATAACGAGCGCATTGGTCTGCATTACTTCCGCAGCCATGTCCTCTTCACGACGGATGA
>JAGALG010000077.1 GCA_017848075.1 Oscillospiraceae bacterium
ATGGCACCATCGGTTACATTTTCTACCTGATGGTTCAGAACCTGAATAGCCGGCTCTGCTTTAACGATGTAGTAACCGATCAGCATACCGATGGGCACCAGAATCCAGTTGTAAGGCAGAGAGGCCAGCGCCTTACCGAGGAAGGCACCAACCGGAGCAAAGCCCACATCCACACCGCAGAGGAAGAGCACCAGACCAACATATGTATAAATCATACCGACTGCGATACGCATGATCTGTCGCTTCTGATAACGATGGGTCAACAGCTGGAACAGAACAAACACAACAACGATCGGCGCCAGAGAAACAAAGACCTCTCCGGCAAATTTCGGGATTTCATGGACAAAGACCTGTACCACATCTCTTGTAGTTACAACAGCAGGAACCTCTCCCAAAGAGTAAGCGGCCTCTGTCGGACGGTAGAAGCAGCCCAGAATCAGAACTGCAAGGATCGGGCCAACACTGGACAGGGCAACCAGACCGAAGCTGTCGCTGGCAGAGTTTTTATCACTGCGAATGGACGCCAAGCCCACACCCAAAGCCATAATAAACGGAACGGTCATCGGGCCGGTGGTTACGCCGCCGGAGTCAAAGGCCACAGCCAAAAAGTCCTTCGGTACAAAGAAGGAGGCTCCGATCAGCAGAACATAGAGCACGATCAGGAGTTTGGACAGGCTGATCTGATACTTGATACGAACGATCGCCAAAGCCAAGAACAGACCAACACCCAAGGCTACAGTCAGGATCAGCACCATATTGGGGACAGAAGGCACCTGCTCCGCCAAAACCTGCAGGTCCGGCTCGGAGATGGTGATGATGACACCCATGGTGAAGCCCACCAGTAAAGCCAGCCAAACCTTTTTGCTCTTGGAGATCTGGACACCAATGCCCTCGCCGATCGGCGTCATGGCCACTTCCGCACCCAGCTGGAAGAAGCCCATGCCAAAGATCAGCAAGGTGGCTCCCACAAGGAACATGACCATCGTTCCCAGCTCAATGGGCACAAGGAAGATACTGATCATCAGCATAATACCTGTGATCGGCAGAACGGCGGCCAGAGATTCCATTGTTTTTTCTCGTAATTTCGGATTCAATTCCGCACAACCTTTCTTGCAGCAAGCTGCTTTTTCGTTTTACACCTAACAGTAATATCCGAAAATCATAACAAAAAGAAGGGTTTGCGCTTGATTGCTCCGTTGATTTGGTTATAAGATGAGGTGTAAGAGTTCTATATGGTTAAAATTATATCATATTTCTCCCGAAAGTCACAACCGATATCTAAAATAATTATCCACTTTCCTTCTGGTATTGAGGAAACCAATATCAGCAACAAAAAAAGCACCTGTCAAACAGGTGCTTTTCTTCTTTTTATTTTTTGGCATGATCAGATTCAGAATGATGGCAGCAAGGAAAACCACCGCAACGCTGTTTTCCGCAAAAATGCTGCGAACCAGATCCGACAAGGGGAAACAGACTAATAGTTTGGCTTGGTTGCGGCAGTGCCTTCGGTGATCATCTCGAAGAGCTCGAATGGGATACCAACTGCCATATCGTTTTCGCTCCATTTGCAGAGCATACGGGTACTTGGGCAAAGAACGCTGACATTCATCTCACCGGTCAGGTAAGGAGTTACGGTCAGCTCGGAGCAGAAGCCCTGCATTGCACCCATATCGATCACCGGTTTTTTGCCGGTGAAGTACTCATAGCCCTGAACCAGACGCATGGACTGGTATACATTGGTCACCATGAGGATCACATCCGGGGTTTTTACGCAGTCCTTCAGCGGCACGATTGCCATACCATAGGTGGAAACCGGCATCCGATGCAAGCTGTTGATCGCTGCTCTCATTCTTCTTGCTACAGCAACAGAGGAATACAGCTGGTAAGAGAAGTATACTTCGCCGCTTTCGATCTCCTGGGTGCTTTCTTCCAGAGCAAAGGCAGTGGTAGCACCGTCGCAGCGGTGATGCTCCAGACGGCATTTCAGGCCTTTGCCGTAACAGGCAGCATGTTTTACCATAACGCAGTAGGCAGTAGCGTTGTTGGTCTCTGCGATTGGATAGTTATTGTAATCCTCTTTATTGAACAGGAAGGTAATACCAACCGGTTCTCTTTCGATGTGAATCACTTCTTTCAGAGAATCGATACAAGCATTGATCCGCTCTCTTGGATATTCCTGATGAGGCAGACCATATTCAATATTGGCGTGTTTGTACGGCATAGCAATTCCTCCTTACTGAATGGATGCAACGCTGAAGTTGAACAGATCCATCTTCACCAACAGCAGCGTCAGCAAACTGTAAACCACGACTGCAGCCAGCAGGAAGAGCCAGTCTGTCCGGTCAATGGTTGTTTTTTTGTAAAAGCTTCGTGGATTTTCCCGACCCAAGCCCCGGCTCTCCATTGCGCAGGCGATACGCTCACCCCGGCGTGCTGCCAAACAGAACAGCGGCAGCGCAACACGGAACGGAGAGGTAAAGCGGGAAATGATACCCTTATTCCAAGGGATACCGCGGATTTCCTGTGCCAGATGAACTGCATCCACCTGAGTCTGCAGCTCCGGCAGGAAGCGGTAGGTCGCCATGGTGGCGTAACCGTGAATCACACCGACTTTGCACTGAAGGATCAGGCTCAGCACCAGATCCCGTGGTCTTGTGGTCAGTACAAAGCCCATGGACAAAGTGACCAGCGCCAGAATACGGAAGCCCAAGGTAATGCTGTGAACCAGATCCTTCTCTGTCCACTGCAGGAAGCCGAAGGTCAGTACAATACCCTCCTCCGGGTCAAAGCCGCGCAAAAGCAGCATGGACAGCATGAAGAAGAAGCTGACAAAGAGAAAGAGCAGCAGGCGGCGCAGCAGGTTATCCAGCGGAATGTTGCCAGCCAGCCAAATGGTTCCAAAGGCCAGCAGGAAAGTCAAAATCGGGAAAACCGGGAAATAAGACAGACAAACCAGAATGGTCATAAAAGCAATGACCGCCAATTTGATCATTGGATTTCTTCTGTGCAGAAAGGAATCCGTTTCAATATAAGCAAACATACAGATCTCCTTTCTGTTTTAAGCAAAATATTCTTCGGTGGAAACATCTTTTACCACAGTGCCGTCCTCAATACGAACAACACGGGTCGCATACTGTTTCACCAAAGACAGGTCATGGGTGATCATCACGATAGTGATCCCCTGTTCCACCAGCTCCTGCATATCCTTCATCAGTTCCTGGCGGTTTTCAAAGTCCTGTCCGTAGGTCGGCTCGTCCAGGAACAGGATCGCCTGATCGGTCAGCAGCATGCTGGCCACACTGAGGCGGCGCTTCTGTCCCTGACTGAGGGCGAAGGGGCTCTTTTCTTTTTCATGCTCCAGATGGAACTTCTCCAGCATGGCATGAACCTGTTTCTCCTTCTCCTCCTGACTGATCTTCACCCGTTTCAGGCTGAAAAGCATCTCATCAGAGACCGTATTGGTGATGAACTGATTTTCCGGGTTCTGGAAGACCAGACCCATCTGATTGTACAGCTCCTTGGTGTGATAGGAGCGCAGAGCTTTCCCATAGATCCGAATCTCACCGCTGTCCGGCTGATTGACCTTAAACAGCAGCTTCATCAATGTGGATTTACCCACACCGTTTTCACCGACGATCGCAAGGAAATCCTGTTTATAAATGTTCAGACTGAGATCACGAATGATCTGCCTGCCCTTCGCCCGTTTTTTGCCCGGGATCGGGTAAGCAAAGTTCAGATTCTCGATCTCAATAATCGGAGCGTCTGTGTGAACGACCGGCTCCCTGTGAGGCAGCTGAGGGTCATGGCTGTTGGCCTCGATCCATGCAGCTTCTTCTGCAGAACCCTTTTCGCAGTCGATAAGCAGCTTACCATCCTTATCCAAAGCAAGGAAGCGGTCTACTTCGCCGATAATTTCAGCAATGTTGTGCTCCACAATAATAATGGTAATGTTCTGCTCCCGGGACAGGCGAACGATCAGATCAAAGATCTGCCGTCTGCTTTCCGGGTCCAGATTCGCCGTTGGCTCATCCAGCAGCAAAATAGAAGGCTTGGTTACCAGTACGGAAGCGATGGCAACCTTCTGCTTCTGTCCGCCGGACAGATTGTTCAGATCCATTTCCTCGCTGCCGCTCATGCCCACAAAGTCCAGCGCTTCCTTGATACGGAGGGACATCTCCTCCACCGGAAGGCCCAGATTTTCCATACCAAAGGCCAGTTCTTCCTCCACCGTGTAGGTGCAGAACTGGCTGTCCGGGTTCTGCATCACAAAACCAATGTCACCGCAGCGATAGCGCGGCAGCACCTCTGTGATATCTTTACCCCGTAAATAAACTTGTCCTTCGAGCTTGCCCTGGTACATATGAGGAATCAATCCATCGATCAGATAGAGGATCGAGCTCTTGCCGGAGCCGCTTGGTCCGCTGATTGCGTGGATTTTTCCTTCGTAAAAGGCGC
>JAGALG010000078.1 GCA_017848075.1 Oscillospiraceae bacterium
ATGACCTCCGGCAAGCTGAATCCTGCCGCTCTGGTCACCCACATCGGTGGTCTGGACTGCGTGGTCGACACCACTCTGAACCTGCCCAAAATCCGCGGCGGCAAGATGCTGATCTACACCCAGATCGAAATGCCTCTGGTGGCCATCGATGATTTCGCCAAGCTGGGCGAGACCCCCCGACTTCCACTAAAGTTGTTTTTGAAAGTGAAATATTCCAGAGGAAGGATCGTGAATTCTTCGTGTTTTGCCATAGTGTGCTCCTTTGTTAAATGATGATACCATTACAGTGGTCGATTTCGTGCTGAATGATCTGAGCCGTCCAGCCGCTGTAAGTTCCGCGGCGTTTCACAAAATTACGATCCAGATATTCCACCTCGATGGTCTCCCAGCGTTTGCAGGGGCGCAGCCCCTCCAAGGATAAGCAGCCCTCCTCTGTTTCGTAAGGGCCGGACTTTTTCACAATCACAGGATTGACCATAGGCACATGGAAAGGGCCATGGGCAAAGACAATAATGCGTTTTCGTACACCGATCATATTAGCCGCAAGGCCGACACAGCCTTCCTTGTGGGCATTCAGTGTGTCCAGCAGATCCGTAATAACGGGGGCGTCAGCCGGAGTAGCCGGAGCGGATTTCTGAGCTAAAAACAGGATATCTTTCACAATGGGTCGTACCATAAACGAGTCCCTCCATACAGATTGGAATCAATAGTACCATTATACAACGGAAAATCCTTGGGAGCAATGGAGAGAAAAACAGGAATTGTTGTGAACGACCTGTAAAATCATCAAAAAACACCGCAGGAAAGCGAAAAAGAATCTTTTCAAGTTTTATTTTTGTGGTATAATGAACAATGTATATCTGTCGATTACAAAACAGACAAACTTTGTATATTTTAATTGGAGTTGTTATAGAATGATGGAAGAAAACAAGGTATTGCAGCCTTCCGAAGTGCTGCCTGCCGTTGCTCTGCGAGGAATGGTTATGTTCCCGACCACATCATTGCACTTTGACTGTGCTCGTGATATGTCGATTCAGGCAGTCAATGAAGCGATGAATCGGGATCGCCGTATTTATCTCGCAACGCAAAAAGACCTGATGGTAGAGAACCCGAAAGGGGAAGATCTCTGGAACATCGGTGTCGTAGGAAAAATCAAACAGGTACTGAAGCTGAAGGGCGGCATCCTCCGTGTTTCCGTAGAGGGTATCTATCGTGCCAAAACAGTAGAGATCCTGCAGGAGAGCCCTTACTATCAGATGGTAGTATCCAAATTCCCGGAACAGAGTGTGGAAGAGGATAATCCGGATTACTTGGAAGCGATCCTCCGCACAGTAAAAAGTCAGCTGGAGGAGTATTGCTTCTATGCACCTCAGGTATCCCGCGACATGGTGGTCAATGCTATGATCAGCGATGAACCAAGACAGCTGAGCGAGTACATCACCAACAGCATTGATTTTGAACCGGAGGACAAACAGAATATTCTGATGGAGTCCAACATGGTGCTCCGTCTGGAACAGTTGGCAAAACTGCTGGCAAAAGAAGTCGACCTGCTGAAGCTGGAGAAAGACATCGCGGATCGAGTAAAAGAACAGATGGACAAGAATCAGCGGGAGTACTACCTGCGGGAGCAGATCAAGGCTATCAATATTGAGCTGGGTGAGTCTGAAGATGGTGAAAGCGATGCAGATCGCTATCAGAAAAAGCTGGATGCTCTGGAAGTACCGGAAGATGTGAAAAAGAAACTGCAGGATGAAGTTAACAAACTGCGCCGGATTCCATTTGGCAGTCAGGAAGGCTTGGTTACTACCAACTATTTGGATATTGCTTTAAACCTGCCATGGAATAAACAGACCGAAGAAAAACTGGATGTCAATGTGGCAGCCAAGGTATTGGAAGAAGACCACTACGGTATGCAGAAGGTCAAAGAGCGTATTCTGGAATCTTTGGCTGTTCGCAAACTGGCTCCGGATATCAAAGGCCAAATCCTTTGTCTGGTTGGCCCTCCCGGTGTTGGTAAAACCTCCATTGCTAAATCCATCGCCAAAGCCTGTGGACGGAACTATGTTCGGATGTCCCTGGGCGGTGTGAAGGATGAGGCAGAGATCCGTGGTCACCGTAAGACTTATGTCGGTGCGATGCCGGGCCGCATTATCAACGCCATCAAACAGGCCGGTGTCAACAATCCGCTGATCCTTTTGGACGAGGTGGATAAACTGAGCAGTGACTATAAAGGTGACCCATCCTCCGCTCTGCTGGAGGTATTGGACGCAGAACAGAACTTCTCCTTCCGGGATCATTACCTGGAGGTTCCATTTGATCTGAGCAATGTGATGTTCCTGGCAACGGCCAACGATGCCGGCAACATCCCAGGTCCTCTGTACGATCGTATGGAAGTGATCACACTGTCCAGTTACACAAGAGAAGAGAAATTCCATATCGCCAAAGAGCATCTGCTGCCAAAACAGATGAAACGCCACGGCCTTTCCGGAAAGACCGCCAGAGTATCGGACGATGCTCTCTATGGTCTCATCGACGGATATACACGGGAAGCCGGTGTTCGTACTTTGGAGCGAGAGATTGGCTCTGTATGCCGCAAATGCGCCAAAGAAATCGTAGCAGGAGAGAAGAAGAGCTGTCGGGTTTCCGCAAAAAATCTGGAAAGCCTGTTGGGACCAAAGAAATTCAAGGAAGATTCTCTGGATAAAGAGAATCTGATTGGCGTTGTCAACGGTCTGGCTTGGACTGCTGTCGGCGGCGAGATCCTGCAGGTGGAGGTTGCGGTTGTGGAAGGCAGCGGCAAAATCGAACTGACCGGTTCTTTGGGTGATGTGATGAAGGAATCCGCCC
>JAGALG010000009.1 GCA_017848075.1 Oscillospiraceae bacterium
GACCACCAAGCGTTACTATCCTTATAATAATCTGGCTTCTTCTGTGCTAGGCTTTGTCAATGATATGAACCAGGGTGCCTATGGTTTGGAATCTTACTACAATTCCATTCTCAGCGGTACTTCCGGACGCCTGGTTGCGGCCAGAAACGGCCTCAGCGGCGATATGCCTTATGAGTATCAGAAGCTCTATGAGGGTACCGACGGCAACTCTCTGGTGCTGACGATTGATGCTACCATTCAGCAGTTTTTGGAGAAGCATCTGGAGATCGCCTACATAGAGCATGATGTG
Organism: Oscillospiraceae bacterium; assembly: GCA_017848075.1. Taxonomy (GTDB): domain Bacteria; phylum Bacillota; class Clostridia; order Oscillospirales; family Ruminococcaceae; genus Negativibacillus. The sequence continues at coordinate 290 of JAGALG010000009.1, forward strand.
CAGAAATATGTCAATGGCATTGTCATGAATGTTAACACCGGCGAGATCCTGGCGATGTCCTCCAAACCGGACTTTGACCCAAATAACCCGATGGAGGTCAGCGATCCCAAAGCGTTGGCTCGCCTGGAGAACCTAGATGGAGAAGAATATGCCGCTCAGCTGCAGATTGAGCAGCAGACCATGTGGAGAAATAAAACCATTTCCGACCCTTATGAGCCGGGCTCTGTTTTCAAACTGGTCACGGCATCTGCCTCTCTGGATACCGGCGCAGCCACAGTCAACTCCGGCTACACCTGTCCCGGTTATCAGATCGTAGCAGGCAACCGGATCCGCTGCTGGAAGCACATCGGCCACGGAAACTTGTCCTTTGCTGAAGCCATTCAGCGCTCCTGTAACCCGGCCTTCATGCAGATGGGCCAGGTTCTGGGTGTCGCAGACTTCTCCAAATACTTTGACTCCTTTGGCTTGACCGAGGTCACCGGCATTGACCTGCCCGGTGAAGCAGGCAGTATCTACCATGCGGAACAGAACATGGGTATTGCGGAACTGTCCTCCTCTGCCTTCGGTCAGACCTTTAAGATCACACCAATTCAGATGATTACAGCAGCTTCCGCAACCATCAATGGCGGCAAGCTGGTCACTCCTTATGTGGTGAAGCAGATCGTTGACTCGGAGAAAAACATTGTAGAAAGCTACGAGCCGCAGATCAAGCGTCAGGTCATCAGCAGCGAGACCTCCGAGATCATGCAGGAAATGGGTGAGATCGTTGTTGCTACCGAGGAAGGTTCCGGTCGAAATGCCCGCATCGAGGGCTACCGCATCGGCGGTAAAACCGGTACCGGTGAGAAGCTGGATAACTATGTAAACGGTGAGCAGGTGGTAGAATATGTTCTTTCCTTCTTTGCTTACCTGCCGGCTGACGATCCGGAGTATGCTGTTTTGATCACACTGGATGAGCCGGTAGTCGGTGATGCTCAGTCCTCTACCATTGCTGTTCCGGTTGTTGCTGCCCTGTTGGAAGATATTATTCCTTATTTGGGCATCGAAGCGGATTACAGCGATGTGGAAGAGGAAGAAAACAGCACCGTCATGGTACCACATTTGATCGATGAGAAGCCCCATGAGGCACAGATCTCTCTGCGTAAGCTGGGTCTGAACACCGAAATCATCGGTCAGGGTGCAACCGTTATCAAACAGATCCCAGAGAATCCGACCCGTCTGCCAAAAGGCGGTACCGTCATTCTCTATACCGATGATACTGTAGTCAACTCCACTACAACGGTACCGAATGTCGTGGGCAAGACCGCACAGGAGGCGAACCAAATGATCATCAATGCTGGTCTGAATATCAGCATTCAAGGTCAGGATCTGGAGGGTTCCAGAACCGTTGTTGTGGCACAGGAACCGGCTGGTGATTCTACCGCAGAGATCGGTTCTGTTGTAACCGTTCACTTTGTGGAACCGCCAAAAGAGCAGGACGATTAGACTTTTCGCAAGCAAAAGAATCAGGATTTGACAAAATACAGGGGACAGAAGTCGTACAATAGAGTCTGGATTCTGCCCCTGTTTTTTTGCAGGCGGCATGGAGGTGCTCGCATGAAATGCAGTCAAATTCTGAACCAAGCATTGACCCACGACCCGGAGATCTACCATCTGACACAGGACAGTCGGGAGGTCTGGTCGGGAAGTCTGTTCTTTTGCAATAAGCGGGGGGAGCAGGCGCAACAGTATATCCAGGACGCCAGACAACGAGGTGCCGCTGCTATCGTCTGCACAGAGCAGAGGGAAGATACCATCTTCTCAGAAAATCCCCGTCGGGACTATGCACTGGCCTGTCAGCGCTTCTGGCAAAATCCACAGGAAGGTCTGCAGCTGATCGCCATCACAGGCACCAACGGAAAGAGCTCTACAGCCTGGCTGCTGCAGCACATTTTGGAGAGCTGCGGAAAAAAGTGCGGGCTGATCGGTACTATCTGCAGCAAGTTTGGACAGCAGCAGATCCCGGCGGTTTATACCACGCCGGATGCAGCGCAGCTCTATCCATTGCTGGCACAAATGAAGCAGGCAGGCTGCACCCATGTAGTGCTGGAGGCTTCTTCTCAGGCTATCGCGCAGGAGCGTTTGGCTGGACTGCGCTTCGTCTGTGGGATTTTTACCAACCTGTCCCGGGATCATTTGGATCAGCATGGGACGATGGAAGAATATTTTAATGTAAAGCAAAGTATCTTTACACAGTGTGATTTAGGACTTAGCAATTTAGATGATGATTATGGCTTGAAATTAAGCCGAAATCTGAGCGTGACAAGGTATTCCCTTTACAGCAGTGATGCAAACTATCGTGCTTATCAGCAGAAAAAGGATCGTTTTAGCAGCGAATTTTGGCTCTTTGGAGGGCGGGAAATGGCTGCTGTTCATCTGCCGTTCCCCGGTGAATTTTTTGTCAGCAACGCTGTAGCAGCTTTGGCGGCAGCCAATCTGTTGGGTGTGCCTTTGGAAGCGGGGGCAAAAGCTTTGAAATGCTGTCCGGCGGTGCCCGGAAGGGCGCAGTGCCTTTTCTGTGGGAGCTTCGATGTGCTGATCGACTACGCCCATACTTCCGACGGCTTGGAGAAAATCTTCCGATTGGCGCAGTCCTGTATGCCAAGAAAGCTTTACGCTGTCTTTGGCTGTGCAGGAGAACGGGATCGGGGCGATCGGGCTGCCATGGCAGAAACCGTCCTGCGTTACGCAGATCGGGCCGTTTTTACAGCTGATAACCCAAGAGGGGAAAGCTGGCAGCAGATTTGTCAGGACATACCGCAGCAGGAGAAGCTCCTCCCCATTTTTGACCGGGAGGAAGCGATCCGCACTGCCGCCTCCTGGTGCTGCAGCGGTGACCTGCTTCTTTTGCTGGGCAAGGGTCACGAAGACTATCAGGTGTTGGCAGATCGTACGGTCTATTTTTCGGAAGAAGAACTGCTGCGGCAAATCCTGAAAAATGATTGAAAATACAGAAGAAATTCTTTATAATAAATAAGATAGACTATAACAGAATGGTGGAATGACAAATGAACCCCATGACCATAAAAGAGATCGGTGCAGCAGTGGGCTTTTCCACGGCAGACCAAACGCTGATCCATACCATTGAAACCGACTCCCGTACTATCAGCCAGGGCAGCCTTTTTGTTGCACTCCGCGGTGAAACCTTTGACGGCCATAAATATGTGGCCTCTGCATTGGAAAAGGGAGCGGCGTATGCCTTGGTCGATCACGGCGATGCCAATGACAGCTGCCTGATCTTCTGCAAGGATACAGAACAGGGCTTTTTGGATATTGCCGGACACTACCGTGACAAATTTGCGGTGAAAATCGTCGGCGTTACCGGTTCTGTTGGCAAAACAACCACGAAAGAAATGATTGCTTCCGTGCTGGAAAGCCGCTTTGCTACTTTGAAAAACGAGGGCAACCTGAACAATCGGGTTGGCATGCCAAAGACACTGTTTCGCCTGGACGAGAGCCATGAAGCGGCTGTCATCGAAATGGGCATGAACCAGTTCGGTGAGATTTCCGATCTTACCCGTCGGGCAAAACCGGACTTGGCGGTCATTACCAACATCGGTGTGCAGCATATCGAATTTTTGGGCAGCCGGGAAGGCATCCTGAAAGCAAAAATGGAAATCCGGGAAGGCATGAAAGCCGGTTCTGCTTTGATTCTTTGCGGAGACGATGATCTGCTGGGCTCCTTTGAAGACGAGAACTTCCGCATTATTCGCTACGGAATCGACAATCCGTCCTGCTCCATTCGAGCCGAGGAGGTTTGTGAAAACAACGGGGAGACCACCTTTGTTCTCTGTGCACAGGGCAAAAAAATGAAGGCCCGCATTCCGACCTTTGGCCGTCATAATGTGCTCAATGCTTTGGCTGCCTATGCAGTAGGCAGAGAGTTCGGCATGGAGGATGAAGCTATCATTGCTGCACTGAACAATTACATCCCATCCGGTATGCGTCAGAGAGTGGTGGAACACAACGGTTTCACCGTAGTGGAAGACTGCTACAACTGTGGCCCGGATTCTTTGAAAGCGGCAACCGCAGCCTTTGCTACGATGAACTGCAGCGGCAAAAAAGTTCTGGTGCTGGGCGACATGCTGGAGCTGGGCGATTACGCCAATCAGCTGCACTACGATTGCGGAAAATTTGCGGCAGAGCAGGGAATTACTGCGGTATACTGCTGTGGTACGCTCAGTGAACATACTTATCAGGGCGTTGTGGAAAATGGCGGCGAAGCCCACCACTTCGCAACGAAGGAAGAAATGGCAGATGCACTGCTTCCGGCAATTCAGGCCGGAGACATTCTCTGGTTCAAGGCCAGTCACGGTGTGCATCTGGAGGACATTATCAAAAGAATTTACGAGGAGTGCTAAATCATGGATATTTTAAGCCTTGCTGTAACTGCCGGAGCTGCTTTTCTGATCACAGCTCTTTCCGGTAAATGGGTTATTCCCTTCCTGCGGAAGCTGAAATTCGGTCAGACCATTCTGGAGGATGGCCCGGCTTGGCATAAAAAGAAGCAGGGTACCCCAACGATGGGCGGTATGATGTTCATTCTGGGTATTGTGCTGGCTGTGCTGCTGGGTGCCTTAACTCTCCATCTAAATGGCGGCGCAGGCGAAGCGCAGCTGCACCTGATTGCCGGTGTGATCATGGCAGTGGCCTTTGGCACACTGGGTTTTGCGGATGACTACATCAAAGTGGTAAAAAAACAGAACCTGGGCCTGACTGCAAAACAGAAGATGGCCGGTCAGCTTTTGATTTCCGTTGCTTATCTGGCTGTTCTGTATCTGGGTGGGGAAACCTCCACCGTTTTGCAGATCCCATTCCTGGGTCAGCTGGACATTGGCCTGCTGTACTATCCATTTGCGGTGCTGGTTATTGTTGGTGCAGTCAACGCCGTAAACCTGACGGACGGTATCGATGGTCTGTGCAGCTCCGTTACCTTTGTGGCAGCGATCGGCCTGATGTTTGTAGCAAACATCGCAGCAAACAATGAAATGAACCTGCTGGCAGTGGCACTGGCAGGCGGCTGTCTGGGCTTCCTGTGCTGGAACTTCCATCCGGCTAAGGTGTTTATGGGGGATACCGGCTCTCTGTTTTTGGGCGGTATGATCTGTGCGCTGGCCTTTGGCCTGCGGATGCCGCTGCTGCTGGTCTTTGTGGGCATTATCTATATTGTAGAAACCATGTCTGTGATCCTGCAGGTCATCAGCTTCAAAACCACCGGCAAACGCATTTTCAAAATGAGCCCGATCCATCATCACTATGAGATGAGCGGCTGGAGCGAGGAAAAAATCGTTGCGGCCTTTTCTGCGGTGACTGCCGTTGGCTGTGTCCTGGCGGTTCTTTCTGCACTGCTGGCCTAAAAATTCCACAATATAACAAAGAAAAGGGGGAAAACGATGTTTCTCAGAAGCAAGCTCCTAAGCAAGCGTATTCAGGAAATCGCAGCAAAAGCCGCTGCGATCAGCGAGGACGTTTTGCTTTTTGAAGAATTCATCGCACTGCCTCATTACGGCAGCGTGATCCTCCGCTTTGATTTAAAGAAAGAGCAGTACAGTTTGGATGAGGTAGATCGATATGAAAATCTGCTTCGCAGCCTTGTTGGGGAGGCGTTTCTCATCGACTTTATGGGCAGCGTATACCGCAAGCTGGGTATCGAACCTCAAAAACTGCCTTCCATTCTGGAAGAGCTGTACGACAGCTATCGGGAGGAACCGATTTTCCCTCTGGCTTACGCCCAGGAGATCCGCGAGGACGCCAAGGAACTGCTGCGTTTCTGCGGCCTTGGGGAAGATCTTCCGGTTTGGGAGATCCAGCCGGAAGAAGGGGAGATTCTCCTGCTGCTTTTGGCAGAAGAAAACGGAGAACCCCATACTGTGACAAAGGACGGAAGCTGTGTCCATGTCATGGAAGTAGAACAGCGAAGCTGCCGAAGCTTGATGGGAGCCGCCTTCTACGCAAGACGAAAGAACATTTCTCTGCTTCGGGCGCTGCTCCGGGCTTAATGTAAATTTACGATAGAAAGGAAGAAGACGATTGGCAAATAATCCACAGACACGGCGTCCTGCTTCTCCATATAGTGAGCGTGCCGCCATGCGAAATCCGGTCAAGAACTTCCATGAACCGATTTTCATGCTGGGCCATTTTGACACCCCATTTCTGATTTTGGTACTGGCGTTGCTGGGCATTGGTCTGGTTACTCTGTTTTCTGCCAGCTATGCCTCTTCCTTGTATTATTTGGGCAACAGTTATTACTATATCCTTCGTCAGATGCTTTGGGCGGTGCTGGGTGTAGCGGCGATGCTGGCGGCCTCTTTGGTCAACTACCGCTTTCTGCGGAACTTCAGCTGGTTGGCCTATGCTGGTTCTTGGGTCTTGATGGCAGCCTGCTACCTGTTCCCGGCGCAGCAGGGTGCACAGCGCTGGATCCAGCTGGGTCCTCTCAGCTTCCAGCCTTCTGAGATCGCCAAGTTCGCGGTTATTTTGCTCTTTGCTCACCTGATGGACCGTGACAAGGACAAGATGGGCCGCATGACCGAAGGAACGCTCCGCTACATCGTGCTGTATGGTGCGGTAGCGGTGGTTCTGATTTTCCAGCCCCACCTGTCCGGTACACTACTGATTGGCTTTATTGCATTGACCATGATGCTGATCGGCGGAACCAAATTCAGCAATTTAGTGAAAGTTGCCATTGTTGTGGTTCCGGTTTTATTGCTTGTAGTCTTTGTTATGTGGGACTTCATCGTGGAACAGTTTGCCCATGTAGGTACCCGCTTGACCTACTGGCTGGACCCCTTCTCCACCACGGACTCCGGTTCCTACCAGACCCGACAGTCCCTTTTGGCGATCGGTTCCGGCGGACTTCTTGGCGTAGGCTTTGGCGAAAGCCGTCAGAAGCATATGTATCTGCCGGAGGTCCGTAACGACTTTGTTTTTGCTATCGTATGCGAAGAGCTGGGCTTCGTTGGAGCTTGTCTGGTAATCGTGCTGTTCTCCATGCTGGTATGGAGAGGCTACCACATTGCTATGAATGCCCGCGACCGTTTTGGTTCCTTGCTGGTAGCAGGTATTACCACGCAGATTGGTCTGCAGGCCTTTCTGAATATTGCCGTAGTGACAAACCTTGTGCCGATCACCGGTATTTCCCTGCCGTTCTTCTCCTACGGCGGTACAGCGCTGATGATTATGCTGGCGGAGATCGGTGTGGTACTGGCTGTATCACGACAGGCAAGGCATGAAAAAGAGTAAGAAAGAAGGATAAAAAACCATGAGGATCCTTTTCGCCTGCGGCGGAACCGGTGGACACATCAATCCGGCCATCGCTGTAGCGTCCTATATTCGGGAACGACATCCCGATGCTGTCATTCAGTTTGCAGGAAACCCAAAAGGAATGGAAGCGAATCTGGTCAGCAAAGCCGGCTTTGACTTTGCTCCAATCATTATTAAAGGAATCCAGAGAAAGCTGAACTGGCGCAATATCAAATATAATATTTCTTCTGTTTATTACCTGACCACCGCCTCTGCCCGTGCAGAGAAGCTGATCAAGGCTTTTGGCCCGGATATCGTGGTGGGAACCGGCGGCTATGTCAGCGGCCCGATCCTGAGAAAAGCGGCAAAGCTGGGCATCAAAACCATTTCCCACGAATCCAACGCATTTCCGGGTGTGACCACCAAGCTGCTGGCTCAGTATGTGGATAAGATCCTGCTGGCTGTTCCGGAAGCGAAGAAATACCTGTCCGATCGCTGCCAGTACAGCATTACCGGCAACCCTGTAAGAGAAAGCATTCTGTTCGCTGATCGGGAAAAAGCCAGGGCCAAATTTGGCTTCCGTGAGGAGGATATTTGTATCCTGTCCTTTGGCGGCAGCCAGGGTGCCCGTCGCCTGAACGAGGCCATGGCTGATCTGCTGGCCTGGGAGCAGGGAAAAGAAAACCTGCGGCACATCCATGCTACCGGTATGTATGGTGTCGATGTGTTCCCCGGATTGCTGAAAGAGCGGGGCTTGGACCCGGAAAATCTGCCTCATGCGGATATCCGGGAGTACATCAACGATATGGACGACTGCCTTGCGGCAGCCGATTTGGTCATTGGCCGTTCCGGTGCGCTGACTTTGTCCGAACTGGAAGCGGCCGGCAGAGCCTCCATTCTGATCCCATCTCCCAATGTAGCGGAGAATCATCAGTACCATAATGCTATGGTGCTGGCGAATCACGATGCAGCCGTTGTCATTGAGGAAAAAGACCTGAGCGGTCAGCGGATGTGCAGCACCGTGGAAGAGCTGATCCGAGATCCACAGCGCTTGAGAACACTGGGTCAGAATGCGCAGAAGCTGGCAATTCTGGATGCCAATCAGAAAATCTGTAATCAAAAATTCTATTTTTCTTTTCGTTACAAAAGCGAAGACTATAAAATCCCATGTAGTGATATCTTGTATTTTGAAAGCAAGGGACGAAAAATCAATGTATATATCCAAAATGCAAGCACGGAGACCTTTAACGGAAAATTATTTGAGGTGGAAACGTGGCTGGCGGATGGGAAGATTCCGTTTATAAGGATTCACCAGTCATATCTTGTAAATTATCATCACATTAGATCCTGCTCAAAAACAGAGATAACGTTGATAGATGGAACGAAGCTGCCAATCAGTGAAGACCGGAAGAAGAGCTTTAGAAAACAGTACAATAAGCTGTTAGAAGAAAATGTTACATAAGTAAAGTCGGCGTCACCAGTAGAGTTGGGTGGACGCCGATTTTTGCTTTTTTGTTTCGAAACGTTTCGAAAAACAGGAAAAAATAACCAAAAACTATTTATTATTCACAATGGATATGATACAATTTGACTAGATTTCGGGAGGCGGAGAATTTGTGGAGACCTATCCGGGAAATAATGGGAAAAGGGAGAAAGTATTATTATGAAACGAAAAGTGAAAGCATTGATTATGGCAGTGCTGATGTTTGTAATGACACTGGCACCATCCTTTGTGGATGCGGTGACGGTGAAGGCGGCAGAAGAGCTGACACTGAAGCTGCACTATCACAGAGCGGATGGCAATTACGACGGATGGGACGTCTGGCTCTGGGAGGAAGGCGGCGAGGGTGCCGGATATGCCTTTGAAGAGGAAGACGGGGAGATGGTAGCGACAAAGGTGATAACACCGGGAGTGACTTCCGTTGGATTCATCGTCAGAACGGCTGACTGGACGAAGGATGTTGATGCTGACCAGTTTATTGACCTTACAGAAATGGTTTCCGGTACGGTTCATATCTATGTAGAGTCTGGTGTGGAGGGCAGGGTGTCAGCTCTACAAATGCACCAAAGTCAGTCATACGTGCAACCGTACCGCTTACGACATTTCCTACTGCAAATTTCTCTTCTGCATTATTCCAAGGATTTGCATCCGGGAATTTCATAGAAAGCGC
>JAGALG010000079.1 GCA_017848075.1 Oscillospiraceae bacterium
TATTTTTCTTTCTATTTTATTTGGATATTTTCTGTATTGTAGATGGTCCAAATTGGAGCTTATTGTAACAGACAAACGAGTATACGGTAATGATTCTCTTGGTAAAAGAGTTGATTTACCCATCGATTCTATTGCTGCGGTCGCTACAAGTATTTTCTCTGGTTTGGCTGTAACAACTCCTTCTGGTGCTATTAAATTTGTAATGATCCAAAATAGAAATGAGGTTCATGACGCCATTAGACAATTATTAATTGCTCGTCAAAATGCTCCTGCCATTGTAGAGCAGAGCACCTCTCCAAGCACCGCTGATGAACTGAAAAAGTTTAAAGAACTTTTCGACCTAGGCATCATCACTCAAGAAGAATTTGACGCAAAGAAAAAACAATTACTGGGCTTATAAACACAAAAGGAGCGGTCACCCGCTCCTTTTTGCTTTTCCATTCTAAGAAAAATATCTCTTCAGAAGTCCCTCAAATGCTTTTCCGTGTCGGGCCTCATCCTTCGCCATCTCATGGACGGTATCGTGGATGGCATCCAGATTCTGCTGCTTCGCCATAGCGGCCAGTTCCTTTTTACCGGCACAAGCTCCGGCCTCCGCAGCTACACGCAGCTCCAGATTTTTGCGCGTATCCGCAAAGACCACCTCACCCAGCAGTTCTGCAAACTTGGCGGCATGCTCCGCCTCCTCATAGGCGGCAGTCTTGTAATATTCCGCAACCTCCGGGTAGCCTTCCCGGGCCGCCTGTCGGCTCATGGCAAGATACATTCCCACCTCCGTACATTCGCCGGTAAAGTTCTGCTGCAATCCCTCCACGATGTGAGGATCCACACCCTGTGCCACACCGATATGATGCTCATCTGCCCAGCTCATCGCTCCTGATCTCTGTTCCTCAAATTTAGAGGAGGGAGCCTTGCACTGAGGGCAAAATTCCGGCGGTTCCGCTCCCGTGTGGACATAGCCGCAAATTTTACATACCCAAGTTCTGTTCATGTGTTTGCCTCCTTTTATTGGTAATTTGTTCAGAAGTAGTATGGCTCATTTCCATAAGAAATATACTTTTCATTTCTCTGTATATTTCGGAGGTGTTGACCCATACTAAAAGCGAACAGGAGATGGCTCCTGTACCATTTTTGTGAAGGATGGTTCTGCCATGAACAACAATAACAACAGCAATAACAAACTCTCCAATAACAAGATGTCCAACAACAAAATGTCCAACAAAAATCAGAACTCCTCTGACAACAATGTCAACAACTGCAAACACGGCCATCACTGCGACAAAGGCAACCATGACAAATCCTACCAGTAATCCTCGGACTCTTCCTGAACTCCTTTAAAAAAGACCTCCAATCCACGGATTGGAGGTCTTTCTCTTTTGATTTATAGCTGGGAGCCTTCCATAATCAGCTGGAACAGCTCCTCCAGACGCTCTGTTTTTCCCTGAAGGAACAGGTAACCGAACAGAGCCTCCAGACCGGTGGCTCTGCGGTATTCCACTGGGTCAGCATGCTTTGGCGCTTTGACGCCATTAGCATTGCGGCCCCGTTTCCAAATGGCCTGCTCCTCCTCACTGAGCTGTGGCTCAATAATGGCGTAGGCATTGCTCTGGAAGGAGGCACGAACCCGCTCCACTGCCAGCAGATGAAGCTTATTGACCGGCATATTCGCCGTTTCTACCAGTCTTTGGCGCACATAAAGCTCGTACACCGCATCACCCAAAAAAGCCAATGTACCGGGGCTCAGCAGCTTTGGATCGCAATTTTTCAAGCTATTCTCCTGCATAAGCGCCTCCGGATTAGCGTACATAGTCGAACTCGAAGTTCAGGATGCTAACTGTATCGCCCTCGTCGATGCCCATTTCCTCCAGCTTGTCGATGATACCGCTGGAACGGAGCAGGATCTGGAAGTAGCTGAGATCTTCTTCATCTTCCAGATTGATCATACCGAATACTTTAACCAGCCAATCTGCTTCAATGATATAAACGCCGTCTTCCACTTTGACATCGAATTTCCATTTATCTGCATCGGACAGATCCACGGTCTTCGGAACATAGTCCACCTCAAAGCGTTTGATTGGAGGCAGAGTGTCCAGAGTCTGGGAAATTGCATGAACCAGCGGCTCCACACCCTGGTGGGTAGCCGCAGACAGAACGAAGAATTTCAGGCCTTTGGCCTCAATGAACTGGCGGAACTCCTCCACCTGTTCTTCGGTAGCCATATCGGCTTTGTTGCCCACAACGATCTGTTCCTGAGCAGCCAGCTCCTCATTGAAGTTTGCCAGCTCTTTGTTGATGGCTTCAAAGTCTTCTTTTGGATCGCGGCCTTCGCAGCCGGACACATCCACCACATGGACGATCAGACGGCAGCGCTCCACATGGCGCAGGAATTCATGGCCCAGACCGATACCTTCGCTGGCACCTTCGATCAGACCAGGGATATCCGCCATAACAAAGGATTTTCCTTCTGCCACTTTAACAACACCCAAAACAGGAGTCAAAGTGGTGAAGTGATAGTTGGCAATCTTTGGTTTTGCCGCACTGACAACAGAAATCAGGGTAGATTTGCCTACATTCGGGAAGCCAACCAGGCCAACATCAGCCAGCAGCTTCAGCTCCAGCTGCAGGTCAAATTTTTCACCGGGGATGCCCGGTTTTGCAAAGCGAGGGATCTGACGGGTTGGGGTAGCAAAGTGATGGTTGCCCCAGCCGCCGTTGCCGCCTCTTGCGATGATAACTGGCTCCTCACTGGAGATGTCTGCCATGATCTGACCGCTTTCTGCGTCACGAACGATGGTACCGATCGGTACTTTGATCACCAGATCCGGGCCGCTTTTGCCGGTGCAACGGCTGGTGCCACCCTTCTGGCCATCCTCAGCAATGAATTTTTTCTTATATTTGAAATCAATGAGAGTATTCATGTCACGGCTGCCAACAAAGACGATATTTCCGCCTTTGCCGCCGTCGCCGCCGTCAGGACCACCGGCAGCCACGAATTTTTCTCTGTGGAAGGAAACAGCGCCATTGCCGCCGTCGCCTGCTTTCACGCGGATCACCGCTTTATCAATAAACATGACATTTTCCTTTCTTATGATACATTTCTATAACGAATTGCTTTCCTGTCGGCTCAATTATAACACAAGCATCAACACTTTTGTACTGTTTTTCCCCGAAAGAAAGCCAATATGAGAATCTATTTGTTTTTAATGCAGTAAGTACGATAAGGCCGATCCAGATGATAGCCCAGCTGTTCGCTGAGCCGAACGGAGATCAGGGTTCTCGCATCCCAGGAAGGATACCAGCCCTTTTCCAAAGCCGCCAAAATCAAGGTGGAAACGACAGCTTTCGCCAGTCCTCTCCGTCTATGCTCCGGGTGCGTGGAAATGGTGATCTCCAAACCTTTATCATAGATCGAATAGGAGGAAGCCTGTGCGACCAGTCGATCATCGCAAACTACCCCGAAGCCCAAGCCCCGTTTCAAGTAGTCTTCCTTGTCCTGAAACTGGATGCAGGCATCCCATGACCATGGTTTTTCCATAGCTTGATCGTATAAATCTCCATCAATTTTACGAATCGTATATCCATTTGGAAGATTTTTAGCAAAACTTTGCAGTTTTTCCCGATCAAAGCAGTCGCCTTCCTTCTTGATGGCATAGCGAGTAAAGGCTTCTGCCTGCTCGCCCCAGACGGCTTCGATCAGCTGATTCCAGCTCTCCGAGCTGCCCACCAGATACCATTCCAAAAACGGCCTGCCCTCCGGAAGATGGGTGACCAATTCCCTTGCCTGCGGCAGGGAGGCATCTCCATCGAAGAAGCAGAAATCCCCTAACACGATCTTGCCGCAGCGGGGACACAGCGCATCATCGACCCAAGCCTCTCCCATATGCCCCTGGGTCACCGTCAGGACACAGGTATCCGTCGTATGAGCAAAAAGCTCCCTTAATCCGGCACATTCCTTTCCCTGCAGATGAACCATGGACTCACTTCCTTAAAAACTGAGATACAAAACAAAAATCCCGAGAAGGTCTCGGGATTTTATGCTTAAGGTAAATTACTGAACTGGAACGACGCTTACTTTTTTGCGGTCGCGGCCATAGCGCTCATATTTTACTTTACCATCGCAGAGAGCGAACAGGGTGTCATCAGAACCAATACCTACATTGGTACCTGGATGAATGTGAGTGCCTCTCTGACGGTACAGGATGTTACCTGCAACTACAAACTGACCATCAGCGCGTTTAGCACCGAGGCGTTTGGATTCAGAATCACGGCCGTTCTTAGTAGAACCTACACCTTTTTTATGAGCGAAAAACTGCATGCTAAGTCTAAGCATTGTGGTACACCTCCGAAACTTTTACTTTGATCGTGCCTTCATAATCCTCCGCAAGGATCTCCAGATGGAGCTTCAGCGCTTCCATAAAGGAGAACGCTTCCTGTGGGCATTGTGCCGGCAGCTTCAGTTGAATTAAATTATCGAGCACTTTCACATCCGCCTTGACCTTCAACACCTCAGTAATGGCATTGACTGTCAGCTGTACAGCGGAAGTGACCGAAGCACAAACAATATCTCGTCCAAACTCGTCGTAACCGGCGTGTCCCTTCAGAGAAAAGGCTGTGAGCTTCCCTTCGGTTTTCGTAAAATTGGCTTGGATCATCGTTACACGATTAAGCGTTGATGGAAACGATCTCTACTTTAGTGTAAGGCTGTCTGTGGCCGATTTTGCGTTTGCTGTCTTTCTTTGGTCTGTAAGTGAAGACATGGATTTTTTTGCCTTTGCCGTTTTTCAGCACTTTAGCAACAACTTTAGCACCTTCAACAACTGGGGTGCCAACAACCATGCCGTCTTCTTTGCCAACAGCGATAACTTCGTCAAAGTTTACGGTTTCTTCTGGCTGAACATTCAGTTTTTCGATGTAAACTACATCGCCTTCAGATACGCGGTACTGTTTACCGCCGGTTTTGATAATAGCGTACATATCAATAACCTCTTTCTAAATAAACTCGCTGCTTCAACAAGGCGGTGCATCTCTGCATAGTGCGCAGGCGCACACTTATAGCCCGGAACATGCGGCGTAATAAATTTTAGCATAGTTTGCGATTCCTGTCAAGCTTATAAAAGCCCATGATTATCGGAAAAATCGCGTTTTTCAACTGCTTTTTCACTTTTCAGAGATTTGCCCCAAAAGAACGAAAACTTGTCCCTCAATTTGTGCGATTTGTGTAGAAGCCCTATTCCTCATTGGATTTCTGCTTTGCTTTTTTGCTTTCCGCCTTTTTTTCCGGCTCCATCAGTCGTTTGGATTCCTCTGTTGTCACATAGAGAGGCAGCGCCTGAGGATTTCGTTTGAGCTTCGCACGGATCACAAGCCAAACGGATACAGCAGCAATGACCATGCAGAAGGCCACCAGCTGAGATACCCGGATTCCGGTATCGCCAATCACAAGACTGTCTGTACGCAGACCCTCGATGACCATGCGGCCGGCTCCATACCAGCCAAAGTAGAACAGAGCCAACTCGCCGTCAAACTTGCGGCGTTTAACCAGCAGCTGCATCAGGGCAAAGCCCAGCAGACACCACATGGACTCATAGAAGAAGGTTGGATGCACCGGCATGGAAGGATCTACCGCCACGCCCAGAGCCTCCAGCTCTGCCTGATGGGCACGAAGATAGTTTTCCACCACCGGGCCGCCCATGCCCCAAGGAACTGTGGTATTGGAGCCAAAGGCTTCGATGTTAACGAAATTACCCCAGCGGCCAATGCCCTGGGCCAACAGGAAGCCGCCTGCAGCCGCGTCAGCCAGCGGAAGGAAGCGTACCTTTCTCCATTTACCCAGCAGCCAGCCTGCCAGGAAACCAAAGATAATACCGCCGTAAATCGCCAGACCGCCGCTGCGAGTATCAAAGATGCGGCTGAGATCCTGAGAATAGTACTCCCACTCAAAGGCCACATAATACAATCTGGCACCAATAACACCGATAATGGTCGCGCCAAAAATCACATCTCCCATGCGATCCGCATTCAGACCGAACTGAGGGCCTCGTTTATTGGCGTACAGCACAGCCAGCAGGAAACCGATGGCGATCAGCAGACCGTACCAGTAAAAATTGATCCCAAAGAGGCTGAACGCAATACGATTCAGCTCAAAGCTCCATCCCAAACCAGGGAATGTCACTGTTTGTACCATATTATCCCTCCATTGGCTGGGAGCTGACCACAGACAGAGCGCTGTGCTCCTCCAGCAGATTTTCTTTCATTCTTTCTTCCAACTGCTCCTTGCTGATGCCAGCCACCAGATCCAGCAGCTCGTACAGCGTCATGTCGGCAAAATAGGTGGTCACCAGAACACTGGCCACCGATTCCGGCTTGCTGTACAGACCGATATAACGGCCATAAGTGGCTTTCTTGCAGCGGGCAAACATGGCATCATCCAGACCGCTCTCCTTAAGACGAGCAATTTCCGCCAGCAAACGGCGGTAAACCTCTTTGGGGTCTCTGGACTCACCCTCAATGAGAGAGCAGATATAATCCCGGCTGGCCATCACTTCTCCGTTCAGACCATTGTTGATCAGACCGTCTTCATAGAGAGAGCGGTATAACGGCGTCATTTCGCCGCAGACCAGGTCGATGAGCATTTCATCCAGAATCATATTTTCAAAGTTCTTGCGGCAACCCATATCCTTCCCCTTGAAGCCAATGGCAAACATTGGAGTTGCCACCGGGAGCTGCTGCTCCGTATAGGAACGCAGGATCTGCTCCGGTTCCTCCACCGTTTTTCGGCTGATTTGAATGTCGGGTCCTTTTTTGAGCACTTTGTCGGCTACCTCCAGCACTTCCTCAATCGAGAAGTTGCCGGCAATGGTCAGAACCATATTACTCAGGTGGTAGAAGGTATTATATACACGATACAAGGTCTCGTGGGTGATCTCCGCGATACTTTCCACCGTACCGGCAATATCGATCTTGACCGGATGCTTGACATACAGTGCTTCCAGCAGATTAAAGAGTACTCGCCAATCCGGAGAATCGTCATACATGCCGATTTCCTGTGCGATGATGCCCATCTCTTTTTCCACTGTCTCCTTGGTGAAGTAAGGACGGCTGACAAAGTCCAGCAGGATCTCCAGAGACTCCTTGAACTGATCGGAGCAGGCAAACAAATAGGCCGTTTTATCGAAATTGGTAAAGGCGTTGGCGGAAGCGCCGGTTTTTGCGTATTTTGCGAAAGCGTCGCCGTCCTCGCACTCGAACATTTTATGCTCCAAAAAATGAGCCGTACCAGCCGGA
>JAGALG010000080.1 GCA_017848075.1 Oscillospiraceae bacterium
ACATCTGTGATATTTTCTGCAATTTTCTCTCCAACTACAATAGTAGCTTTGGAACCCACAGGATGTACCGTATCCTCGTTTAGATCGGAATAGCCTTCTGTACCGTTGTATAAGGTCAGGGTATACTGATTTGCTGTCCAGACTGCCCACAGCTCAATATCACAGTATTCCGGAACAGTACCAACAAAGTTTTTATTATTGTCCTGCCAGCCGCCAAAGGTATAACCTTTGCGAACTACATGCTGACGATAATCACCAATATAGTATGTACCTCTCGTATCTTCCGCTGAATAGTAGGGCGCTGTGGTCGATACGACAGCATAGGTATTTCCGTCTACTATTTGTGCTCCAAACAACTCATGAGTATCCGCAGAAGCCACCGCTGGATTTTTGCTGTAGCCGGCCAGTGCTTCACCGTAAAGCTCTTTATGTTCCTTATCATTCCATTCGGCTGTAAAAGTACCGCCTTCTAAATGATAAGTAATGTTAACCGGGCGATAAATTGCAGTCAGTGTCAGGACTTTTTCTTCATTGTCCAAATCAAGAGATGGGAAGTTCCCTTTATTTAGTTCTTCCCGATTCAATACCGTTTTACCATCAGCAGACCAGCCTACAAAGATAAAGCCTTGTTTCCATGCGTAAGGGAAAGTCTGTCTGCTTTCCAGTATCGAACCGTTTGCATCCTTATAGCTGATACCATGGCCTTCTTCACTGCTGTTGATCACTGTAGCGTAGGTCACATAAGCAAGCAGGGAAACCGCCTGTTCCTCCGCACTTGGCTGAGTATTGGTTTTGGTCACAATACCACCATCAGCGTCAAAGAGAAGCGGATATTCATTGGCTGTCCATTTGGCATAGAAGTATGTGGCATTATCGCCACCTACTTTATAGTCTGTGGTGATCGCTGTTCCGCTGCATGTTTCATCCGTGAACCATCCAACGAAGGTGTAGCCCGGAGCACTTGGCTGGTTTAGTTTTCCGTCGATAACCAAACCTTCTGCACCTTGGATCGTACCACCAACTGTCGCATAAGCACTGATCGTGTTATCCTTTTTCTCTGCTGTATTGTCCTGGAATTTGGCAGAAACCGGCCGCTGCTTCTCATCCAAGTTCAAATCCATGGTCAATTTTTCATTTTTCTTGACCATCAAATCAGCCCGCAAGGTAATAACCGCTTTTTCATCGGTCTCCTTCTGTTTTTCATACAGTTTCAGGATTTCCTTGCTTACGATCGCTGTACTTGCGTCAAGTTGCTGATCCATCTCATCCTCTGCAACGCGGAGAACTGTAATACTGTATGATGGCAAGCTGAAGTTATTGACATTGATCATATTCTCGCCACTGCCAAACATAGCTGCCCGATACGGAATCTTTACCGAATTCGTAAAGGTCAGAATGTTTGTTGTGGAATCCAGGGTTGCAACACCATCCGGAAGATCCTTCCACTCTTTCTCGATATCTTCTACCTTAGATCCTTCAATCTGAATCTGGAATTCTACTTCCTTTGGTTTCCAGGCTGCATGCAGCTGAACATCTTGTGCAATATCTGTACGGACAACAGAGAGTCGATTAAGCAGCTGTTCTGCATTTTCCTCTGACTCGTACCAACCCATAAAGTCATAGCCATCACGCTGTGGTTCGTATAACCATATCGGATTGGTGTTTTTGTTGTCAAAGATAAAAGTAAATACATTTCCATCTGCATTCACTGCGGGATCGGTCACATCATCATGCAGCACATAGGAAATTGCAAACTGACGCTGAGTCAAGATGATATCCTGGCCCTCGACACCTGTGATGGTTACCTGACCCTGACCATTGGAACCATATTTATTGGTGTATAGAATTGCTCCACCTGTTACTTTCAGATAACCGCTGTCAGAACTGCTGTTTGCATCAGCAAGGGCATTTTCTGCATAAACACGGGACAGATTATCAATATCGATGGTTTGTGCTGTCAACATGTCGCTGACATAAACACCGACCATATCCTGACCGCTTAGTTTATTCTCGTACACGCCAGTGCTCTCTTGAATGACAACGGCACCATACAGTGCAGAGATTGTTCTAACTTTGACGCCGGTTTCTTTACCGGAAATCACCGTGTTGCCGTATGGAGTATTGATACTGCCTCCATCCCCTTCAACCTTAGCGCCAGAAATCTGAACAACAATGTTCTTATCCTGATGATTTACAATGTTATCCTTATTTGCCGAATAGTGATTCTTTAAGATTTCTGCCTGTGCGTCAGTCATACCCAAGACAGCACCATCCTGCAGATTCACTTGTGCATCACCGGAGATTTTTACCAAGGCGTTCATGCCGCCCAAATACTGTCCGACATTGACTTGACCGCCCTGAATATCGATCGTTGCGCCCGTTGGAATCCTCGCATAAGTATATACCCACGGTTCTTCTACCTTCGGAATATACTGAGCGTATCCATAAATCTGGCCAATCGTACCGATTTGCTCTGCGTTCAGAACACCGTCCTTTACGATGATATTGCTCTTGTTATCGCCGCCGACAACAACTGCATTCACTGTACCACCATGCAAAGTCAAGCCCGTTGCCGTGCCTGTTTTTATGCTTGGGTTGCTGCTTGCCAAGTTGCTTTCTACTTGCGCACGAGTCTCCAGATTGTTCGTGTGATAACCGGACACCAGCAAAGTTCCTGCGTTGATGACAGCATTGTCGTTTACTTCGACCTCTGAAGCAAAGAGGTAACCTTCTGCCGATGCACCGATATTCAATGTACTGTTATCCTCAAGAATCAGTTTGTTCAGAGAAACGCGCTCTTCACTGGTATAAACCGTATTTCCATTCAATACAAGAAGCGGAGTAAGACCCGTCGCATTCGCAAGAACTTTATAAGTAGTCTTTTCAACATTATTTCTTAAAGTTTGTGTGATTGTGGAGTCGGTAATGGTGATCTGTTTTGTGACACCGTAAAGCCAACTGTTGCAGTCTCCGCCGTGTGTTGCACCTTTGTTTACAAAACTCAACACCGTATCTTTCACAATAACATCATCACATTCTGTGAACATCGGTGACGGCCAATCACTGGCACCTGTAATATGGAAATTACAGTTATCAAGGACCACTTTACCAACATTGCGTGCAAAATAGGAACCGGAATACCACTTCGGGACCGTCAAAGTACAATCAATATAAGAAATTGTACTTTTTGTATTCTTGGTATTGCTGTAACCAAAAGTAGAAAATTGGGATCCCGTTGGCTGTAATTCTACATTTTTCAGTGTAACATTACCGATTTTCCCAAATTTATTACCCAAAGCAATTGAGTTTTCGTCTTCCAAGGTCGTCGCAATATGAATATACAACTTATTATTGGCAACGGAGCTGTCTCTGCCTTCCATGGTCATATCAGAAAGTTCCGGTACCTCCACGCGACAAAGTCCCACAAAGCCCGCAGTCATAAAGTGAGCTTTCGCATTGCCTTCCAACTTCAAGCCAATATCGCCTGCTGTTTCCGCTTGATCAATATCTGTCAAAGTGAAGTTCCGCTCGCTGTCATAATTGTCGACGCCAGTGAGAACGCGAATCCGATACGCTGTTTTTGCTACAGAGGACTGGCAAATATTCAAACTGCCAGTATAATGGAACTCCCGGTCATCTGCCACATCATCAATTTTTGTCCGGAAGCCATCCGGAGAAATCGTTACATGGTATTGGGACAGATCCAAGTCCAGGCCATCCGGTGCAACCATAATTTCCACATCATTATATGGCATAGTGAAGGTCACCGTATTGCCGCTGGCCTGATAGCCCGGATTACGAACATAGCCGCTTGCATCGGTATACCAAACGACGGTTTTGTTCTGAGCCAGTTCCTCATTGTCTAAAGTAACAGAAACAGTATTGCCTGCTTTTGCTGTTACAATAGAAACAGCACCGGCTCCATTCAAATCGTCAACATAAGCACTGCCCATTTTTACTGTAACAGTGTACTCATCTTTCACTGCGTAAAGCACGATTCGATCACTATCATGGGCAGTTTCAGCCAATGATGTGCCTGCATAAGTCATGTAAACTGCTGTATCAATACCGTCTACATTGACACCGGTCAGAGAATTGAACGCCCATCTTCCCTGGCCGCCTTCATACACAGGTGCTGCAAAAGAAGTTGCCGCTGTCGCATAAACGGCCTTTCCCTTGCTGACCGTGCCTGTAATATGGATATTGCTGATTTCTTTATTTGCGTCAGGGTTTGCAAAGCCAGCATTGCCCAACAGATAATTGACATATTCATCAAACACCAAAGTGCAATCACTGAGCAGAGCTGTGTCAGCAACTAAGGTACCCTTGATTGGGTGGCTGTTGTCAGATACGCAGGTGGACAAAGTACCTACCCGCTCCGCAATGACAGAGCCGCCACTGATCTCCAGCTTCTTCCAACGAGTTGTACCATCTTCCAGTGTACTGGTCAGGTTATATGCAACGCCGACCTCTTTGGCTGTAATCGTACCGCCGCTGACTGTCAGGTCATTTTTGGTACCAAAAGTGCCGCCACACCAGACATAGGCCTTGTCGCTGACTGTCGTATCATTGAAGAAGGTCACATTTCCTGCCGCGTAGAACTTCACATTATTGGAAAGCTGAATGGAACGGCTTCGAGTTGCTGTATTGTAAATACTGTTGCCCAGTACTACACATTCATTGTTCTTTAATGTGCTGGACTGAACCGCAGACAGCGCATTGGTTTTCGATACTGGGGATCCATTATAGTTTCCATTGGAATCCAGCATCGGTACCAGCAAATCCTGAACCGGAGTATCTGCAAGCACCATGTCGGTATTATAAATACCATCCTGCGCTTCATAATAGCCCAGCAGATAGATTTCACCGCCGCCGAAAGCAAATACAGAATGGTCGCTGGTAGGACGGGAATAGGTACGGAATGGGTAGTTGTCTCCGTTCGCGGTCAGTTCTTCATCACTTTTGGCAATGAACTCATACTCTGTATTAGGATAAACAATGTTCCAGTGCATCGCTGGGTCATTCATGATCTGGTTGGCAATTACAGTACCGCCTTCCACACCACCTACTCGGCCGAATACAAGCGCATTGCAAATTAAGGTACCGTTTGTCCAGTGAGTATTACCCAACTCACAACGGTTACCTTTTACAATTAAGGTGGCGTCTGCTGCACCCATGTTCTTATCGCTGCTCCAGTGGAAATACTGAACCAGATAATTTTCATCGATGACAACAGTACAATTTTTATTCAGGTCCATACCTTGATAGCCTACATACACATTACCGCGAACTCTCAAGTCGCAGTTTTCACCAATCGACATACTGGAACCTGCTACCAAAGTTCCGATATCCGCTTTTGCGGAGTACTCCATTTTAAAGCTGGAGTCTTTGACATAGACTTCCTTGCTTTTCGCAGTAATATCGGCTGCACTGAAAGTGATCGATCCACTTGCAGATACAGCATGGAACAGATACGCAGAATTGGTATTGCTATCCTCTTCCACACGGATGTTACTGATTTTCATGGATGCATTGGTGAAGACAGTACCCAGCTTCAATGCGGAGGATGCTGCGCCTGTACCAGTAATATGCACTGTATTATTGGTACCATAGTAATACTGATCGCTGAAAATAGAAGCCACATGGTTGTTGGTACCTACAAAATTCAGCGTAAAGGTCTGAGGTGCGCTGCCGGAGTTAGCCAAAACAATATTGCCCAGCTCAGATAGACTGCCGGCTGCATTAATATTGGAAGCGACATCACTCTGTTTTCCAGACGCCGAGCTATCGCGAGGCAGCTCAACGCTATAGCCATAAATGGTTCTGCCTGCAGCATGACTCAGATAAGCTTCCCTTGCGCTCAAATTAACTGCTTCAAAAACAACTTTGATTGTATTGCACAGGGTCAACTGGTTAATAGTAGCCACACCATCTGTTGTCACATAGAAGGGATCCGCAAGGTTCCAAACATAGAAGTAGCCTTTGCCCTCATTGTAACAAAGAGGTGTCATACCGGTCAGAGTCAAACCGTATACATTGGTTTTTCCTGCAACCAGATATTCCGGATACCAGAAGCCATCACGCTGAATTCCATTGTATGTATAACCCTTTTCAAAAGTAATGGATCCTTTGCTCAAATCCACATAACCATCTGTTTTTTCATAACTTGCTGACACATCGGCCGCCGGCATAATAAAATCGTAGTACAATGTAGCGCCGCCAGTTGTGTATTTTCGTTCGACTGGTTCAATCAAGCTGCCATTTTTCGCTGTAAAGGCCCAATTACTGATGCTTAAAGTAGAATTTCTATCTTTACTAAATGTAACTTTCGCCCCATTTGGTACCAAAAGGATATTATTGCTTGGCACTTTCTTGACGCCATCTACCCAATAAGTCCAACCACTGACTGTTTGAACTGTCAGATTATACTCTGCTGTACCAAAACTGGAGGTCAGTGTGATTGCTGCATTTTTTAAGCTGGACTGATAATCTGTCCAACTTACTTCCTCCGTTTTACCTTGAAGCAGACCGGTATCAGCCTGAGTATCGAAGGTCGAATTTTCAGAAACAGACAATGCCTGCAATGCCCAAGTTCGGAAACTTTGAGCCAGCTGGGCATCTGCCCCATCTGCTCTCTTGTCTCTCAGAACCGGGTAAGTCCACTCGTTGTTTAGACGCTGGAAGTAAGTCTGCAGAGACTCTCCATAATAAATCTCCGCTGCTGGGAGAGTACGAAGGGTCTGTCCTGTTGCCTCCCATGTCCACAGGTTTGGATACTGTTCAACCAGTTTTTCTGCTGTCGTCCATGTGGTGCCACCATCCAAAGACAGCTCTATATGCTGCAGCGGGATACCGGTAAAGGTCCAGTATAACGGGAATTTATCCTCTGACCAAACTGCTTCCAGCTTCAACGCATAATTGCTGCTATCCGTCAGCTCCGCCAGATTGATTGTATAGCTATCTTGAACAATCGTTTCTGTGTCGGACAGTCTCCAACCACCAAACACATAACCGAAGCGTTTTGGCGCATCCAAAACAATACTGTTATCCAGCTTTTCAGTGAACAAGCAGACACTGGTACCTGCCTCGGAAAAATCCTTATATTTTTCCAACAGGGTCTGAGAATCATCGCAGTTCTTTTCATTGGGAACAAAACCAAGATCCAGTGTCACTGCAATATCTCCAGCCTCCAGCTGGATGTACAAGTTCAGATCTCCTCTTTGCTCACTAAGACTTGTGATTACTTCCGTATCGTCTGGATTCTGCTTCCAGCCGATATAAGAATAACCTGCTATAGAATACTGGGGAAGATCTGTTTTTTCACTTATAATCGTTCCTTCTCCAACCAAGGAATCGGTCTTTACTCGATAGCTTTGCAGCCAATCCTCTTCCGGGGTCAAAATAACATCATCAGAGCGGTAAGTAATCAGATAATCTCGTACATAGCTGATTCCCGTTTCTGAAGCTACACTGCAGTCATTCGTAAAACGAACCGTTGCCGCACAATCTTCTGCCGCACCAACAACTGCGACGCTGTTGAAATGGCAATTAGAAAAGTCCATTGTAACGGTACCGCTGGCTTCTTTCGCAAAGCCAAAGAGAGCTGCATTGCTGACAGATGCACCGGATGCCGTGATACTTTTCCCTGCACTGATCATGCCGCCATTGGCATCAATCGTGGCTCCGCTCAAAGTCAGCTCTTTGCCAACTGTAACAGCAGAAAAATTCAGTTTTGCCGCATTGACCGTTAAGAAGTCACAGGACAAATTACTGCCGTTGACTGTACCTTCACCATTGATGGTCACTGTTCCGTTACCGCTGGTATTCGTCAAGGTCAGGTTGTAACCATTGGTGTTGATCACTACATTGCTGTCGCTTTCCAGCAAAAGGGAAGCGATGCTCAGATCCGCAGAAAGATTGATTTCTGCCTCTGTATCCTGTTCTACTATTAGCTCACTGAAGGAGGAGGCCACACTAACATTCAGCACACTTTTATATGCATGAGGTTCTTCCGGGAAAACGGGACTAAGAACCGTTTTGTGGCCTTCCGGCATTGTCAGACCAGCCAATACAACAACAATATTGCTGGCGATTGGTCTCATTTCGGTAATTTCTGTTTTCTCAAAATAAGGAGCATTGCCAATATAGAAATTTACACCTGCTGCCGTTGGGGTTCCTTTTACTGTGAAGACATTGTCTTTCGACATTATATAGCCGCTGTCGTCACCATTGGTACAATACATCTGGTTGAAGATAAACAAGCTTTGACTATATCCGGAAATATCGATGACACCTGCATCCGCCTCAGCCTCTGCTGTCATAAGAGGAGCAGAAGCATAACAGCTATCACTGTGACGATGCTCAGTCTTTTCACAGGACAAAGTCAGTGTTGTACTGTAGCAGTCATCACTATGACTGTGAGGAACATTTTCTTCCATGCCACAGATGCAGTTCTCTTTTCGTTCAAAGCAAGACTCACCATGACTGTGTTCCGCAGATTCTTCCAAAGTACAAATCTGTACCTGTTCCTGCTTGTAGCAGCCACTGACATGAGTATGGACTTCCCCTTCTGCTTTTCCGCAGTTCAGGCTCTTTTCACTGGTATAGCACTGTTCCAACACGTGGCTGTGGGCCGCAAGCCCACAGCTGGTACCTGCATCCGGATCGCCCATCGTTGTAGCATAAGCCAGAGAGCTTAAATTCGGCAACAACATTCCCACAACCAACAGGAGAGACAGGACGCGCTTTATTTTTTTATGATAAAAGTTCCGCATACTAAGCTCCCTCCCTTACTGTAAAGCTTGCCTTATTATAAGTACCTGCTGCATTTTCAAAGAAAATCAGCGTATAAGTTGTATACTCTTTGGCATCCAAAGTACCGCTTGTTCCATCTCTCCAAGCACCCATGTAATCGCAGGTATTATCCGGAGAATGGGTGTCATCCCATTCCACAAGCACCTGACCGTAGTAATTGTTGGTATAAACAGTCAGAATGTTATAGTCACCTTTGTCTTCTACGGTGTATTCGATTCCCTTTTTGGTAGAAAGATTGAATTTCGCCTTCAGTTCTTTGCTGTATGGACTCTGTGCTTTTACGCTGACATGAACCACGGTAGGTTCTCCATCGCCGTTATAAGTCAAAGTCACACTATGACTACTTGCTGCAGCGCTGGCTGCCATCGTATAGGTGCCATTGCTGTCTGTCACTGTTTTACCAGCTGCATCTACAACGGAAACGGTCCAATCTGGATCCACATTGATACTGTAAGTAATCGCTGTATCTGCAATCAGAGCAGTATTTTCTTTTTCATAATTATGAAGCAGAAAAGTGATCGCATGGTCTCCCCAGTCTGACACGGTAAATTCCGCTTCCGAGCCATATTCCAAATAATTAGAGGAAAAATGGAAATTGGAGGCATGAATTTCTGCCTCCTGCTGATAGTTTGAAATATATTTTGCCGCAACAAAACCGATGGATCCCACTGCAACCAGAAGAGCCAACAGACCCATTACGA
>JAGALG010000081.1 GCA_017848075.1 Oscillospiraceae bacterium
CAGAGAACCAGCTTTGCTCATTCTCGAGTTTAGAGTCCAAAATTTTATCTGCGACCATCCCGGCTCGTGAGTCTAGTGCCTGAGGCGTTGCCGCATTTTGTTGACCTCACACAATACTCATGCCCGAGTTTTCAGAGAACCAGCTCTGCTCATTCTCGAGTTTAGAGTCCAAAGTTTCATCTGCGACCATTCCAGCCTGTGAGTCTAGCCCTAAAATTCCGCCGATTTTTATTGACTTTTTCTCTTTCCTGTGTTATCCTTTCAATATCCCCCATGGGGGGATATTGAAAGGAAGTGCTGCAATGGAACACCATCACCATGATACGAAAAAAATCGTAAATCGGCTGTCCCGAGCCATTGGCCATTTGGAAGCCGTCAAAAAAATGATCGAAAATGATGCGGATTGCTGCGATGTCCTGATCCAGCTGGCTGCGGTTCGCTCTGCCGTCAACAACGCAGGCAAGGAAATCTTAAAAGATCATCTGAATCACTGTATTGTAGAAGCTGTGGAAAGCGGTGATGAAAAAGCTCTGGTGGCTCTGAACGATGCCATCGATAAATTTATGAAATAGGAGTCTTTATATGAAAGTCAAACAAAGTTCCGCCATTTTTATGGCAATTCTTGCCGCTGCATTATATGCACTGAATTCCCCTCTCTCAAAACTGCTGCTGAATCATGTGTCCGCCACAATGATGGCTGCTTTTCTCTATCTTGGTGCTGGATTAGGTATGTGCATCCTGCGCTTTGTGCAAAAGCAAAGTGGAAAACAATCCAACGAAGAACCTTTGACTAAAAAGGATCTGCCCTACACCATTGCTATGGTTGTGCTGGATATTGCTGCTCTCATCTTTTTGATGATTGGTCTCAGTATGACCACCGCTGCCAACGCCTCCCTGTTGAACAAATTTGAAATCGTAGCCACCTCTTTGATTGCTCTGCTGCTGTTCCGGGAAGTGATTTCCCGTCGTCTTTGGATCGCCATCATCTTGGTGACGATTTCCAGCATTATTCTTTCCTTTGAGGATGCCAGCAGCCTATCCTTCTCCTGGGGTTCTCTTTTTGTTCTTCTTGCTTGCTGCTGTTGGGGTCTGGAGAACAACTGCACTCGCAGTATTTCCGATAAGGATCCTTTGGAGATCGTGGTAGTCAAAGGCTTTGGTTCCGGTTTGGGTTCCTTGGTGATCGCTTTTGCTGTCGGAGAAACAACACCTGCCATTCTTTATATCCTCGGCGCATTGCTGCTCGGCTTTGTTGCCTATGGACTGAGCATTTTCTTCTACATTTATGCTCAGCGATATTTGGGCGCAGCTAAAACCAGCGCTTATTACGCTCTGGCGCCCTTCATAGGATCTGCTTTATCTCTGCTGATCTTCCGGGGACTCCCCCCACTGTCTTACTTTATTGCCCTGTGCATTATGATCGTTGGTACTTACCTCGCTTCTACAGAATCAGCCGATGAAGAATAGAAAAAGTCCGCAGCAGCTGCTGCGGACTTTTTTACTTCGTATAAAGAAGAATTGCCTCCCGAAGGAAAGCAGCGCCGCCTGCTCCCAAACGACTGTCATAATACTCTCGGAAGCGCTCATCTGCCACATACATTTCTGCCATACCTCGATGGGCCGCTTTGGAGTAAAGACCCTCTTTCCAAAACATACACAGCCATTGGCGATGCAAATCTGCAGCCTTTCGAGCTGCTTCACAGGACGGGTCCCCCTGATCCATGGCTTCTTTCAGGAAAGTGAAGATCGCTTCGTTCAGGCTCTCCTGATCGTGCCACTGTCCTTCACTCATATTTGCCAAACGGCGGTTGGATTCTTCCAAGGCTTCTTTGCCGTACTTCGCAGTCACCTCAGCACCATACTGTTCTTGATTTTTCCGAATCAAGTCCTGCTTGAAGCCCTCAAATTTTTCTTTGTCGCTCATCACAATCTCTCCTTTCATCTCACGCAAACTCTGTTCTACCGTATGGATCAGCAGGGACAGCTGTCCCTGTCTTTGCTTCAGGGCGGCCAGATGGCGTTTCATCGATTGCTCTCGGTCATAGACCGAGGAGTCCAGCAAATCCCGAATCTCCTTCAGTGAAAAGCCCAACTCCCGATAGAAGAGGATCTCCTGCAGACGATCCAACTGCTGACTTGTGTAAAGACGATAACCATTTTCGGCCGCTCTCATCGGCCGCAGCAAGCCGATCTGATCATAATATCGCAGCGTACGAGTGCTGACCCCGGACAATTCAGCCAGTTCTTTGATCTTATATTCCATCCGGATCCCCCCCTTATTCATAGGATAAACCATAACGCAGCGTAAAGGTCAAGTGCTTCGATGAAAAAAGCCTCCTGAAATTCAGGAGGCTTTTTCTATGTAATCAAAATTACAGTTCAGCTTTCAGGAATTCGTAGAATGCACGATAAGTGGAGTAAACATCAGTTTTTGCAACCACTTCGATTGGAGCATGCATTGCGATTACTGGAACACCGATATCGATGGTGTCAACATCCAGTGCAGATACGAATTTAGCAACGGTGCCGCCGCCACCCTGGTCAACTTTACCAAGTTCGCCGGTCTGCCAGATTACGCCAGCATTGTCCAGCAGTCTGCGAACATCGCTTGCGAATTTAGCGTAGCAGTCGTTGGTGCCGCCTTTACCGCCGGAACCGGTGTATTTCATGATGGATACACCGTGGTTCAGGTAAGAAGCGTTATTTCTTTCCAGAACTTCTGGGAAAGTTGGGTCGAATGCTGCGGAAACGTCAGCAGACAGACATTTGGAGTTGGACAGAACAGTGCGAACTGGAACACCGTATGGAGCTGCCAGGTCAGCAATGAAGTATTCCATGAATGCGGAGTGCAGACCAGTGTTGGAGTCAGAACCAACTTCTTCTTTATCTGCAAATACAACAACGGAAGTCCATTCTGGGTTTTCGTTGGTGTAATCCAGCTCTGCCATCATAGAGGTGTAAGCGCAAACACGGTCGTCATGGCCGTAAGCACCGATCAGGCTGCGGTCCAGACCGATATCTCTTGCTTTGCTTGCTGGAACCAGAGTCAGTTCAGCAGAGAAGAAGTCTGGCTCGATGATGCCATATTTCTCGAACAGAATGTTCAGAACATTCAGTTTAACTTTCTCAGAAACTTTATCGTCACGGAATTTCATGGTACCGATCCAAACATTCAGTTCTTCACCTTTGATACCGTCTTTCAGAGTTCTGGTGTTCTGATCTTTTGCCAGATGTGGCAGCAGGTCGGAGATGAAGAATACTGGATCGTTTTCATCTTCACCGATGTTTACATGAACAACGGAGCCATCTTTTTTGTAGATATCACCATGGAGAGCCAGTTCACGAGCAACCCACTGATATTTACGAACGCCACCATAGTAGTGGGTTTTCAGCTGAGCGATATTATCTCTTTCAAATACTGGAGTTGGTTTCAGGTCCAGTCTTGGGGAGTCGATATGGGAAGCCAGGATCTTCACGCCTTTTTCGATTGGGCGGGTACCCATGGTACCGAAGATCAGAGCTCTGCCGCGGTTGTTGTAGTAGAATTTTTCACCTGGCATATATTTTTTGCCAGCTTCAAATGGTTTGTAGCCTTTCTCTTCCAGCATTGCAACTGTAACAGCTACTGCTTCATTTTCGATTTTTGCTGCGTCCATGAATTTTTTGTATGGCTCGCAGAAATCGAATACTTTTTTCATTTCTTCTTCAGAAAGAACTACAGTGGCATCTTTCGCATTGTTGAACAGCTGCTCTTTCAGCAGTTCGCCTTTGGTCTTTTCCATTGTTATGAACCTCCTAATTATTATTTCGTACATTTCCCACAGTTCCCGCTATGAGAAATGTGCAAATCGTACAAGATTCTGCCTTTCGGCCGGATAAAATTTTCTATCCAACCCTATTTTACTC
The DNA here is from genome assembly GCA_017848075.1 of Oscillospiraceae bacterium. GTDB lineage: Bacteria > Bacillota > Clostridia > Oscillospirales > Ruminococcaceae > Negativibacillus. Next base: position 3,907 of record JAGALG010000081.1, read on the forward strand.
CATTTTACCCATTTCGGCAATAGGATTTATTCATATAATTGCTGATAGATCGCTTTTGTTTCCAAAACCTTCTCTACATACCAGTTGGTATCGGAATATGGGATCGTATCCAGTGTCTCGCCATCGGAAGAATAGGCTGGATCTTCCAGCCAAGCCTGAACGGCACCCATGCCTGCATGATAGGAGGCTAAGATCACTCGCTCATCCTCACCCATTTCCTTCTGCAGAAGGGAAAGCATACAGGTTCCATACTGAACGGCAACCTCCGGCTGGTACATTTGGTCGTAGGTCGTTCCGCTCTCATCCCCCATACGATACTGAACCCAGTCAAAGGCTGGTTCCATCATCTGCATGACGCCGCGAGCCCCCACATTGGACTGTGCCTTGGGGTCAAAGTTGCTTTCAATTTTACAAACGGCATAGACCAGGTAGGGGTCCACATCATATTCTGCACTGTAGGTCTCAATCAGCTCCTGATATGTGCGGGGATACATCTTCTCCATCACCTCATCTGCCGCAGGACGCAGCAGTTGGATCCCGCCCCAAATCAGAAGAACAATCAGCAGAGCACACAGCGCCAGAAAACAGAGAAAGCGAGGCCAAATGATCCGCTGTCTGCGGGTTGCCGCCATTACAGCTTCTCCTCCGCAGCCATTTCTTCTCCCTGATTCATCAGACCATTCAGACGGATCAACAGAGCATCAGCCTGCAGCTTCAGTTCTTCCTCATCCTCGTTGTTCTGCAGAACGATCCAGGAGCGTTCTACATAGAACTGTTCGCTGTGCTGTGCTGTGATACGGTGCATGGCTTCCTCTTCACTGAGACCGTCCCGTGCAATGATCCGACGGCAGCGCAGCTCCTGCGCTGCAATAACAGAAACGACCTTGTCGCAGAATTTATCGCAGCCACTTTCAAAGAGGGTCGGTGCATCCAGAACGATAACACCAGCGGTATGCAGTCTGGCCTGCTCGATCTTCTCTTTGATGTTATTGATGATGTAAGGGAACATGATATCATTCAGCTTTTTCAGCTTTGCTTTATCAGTAAACACGCTTTCCGCCAGTTTTCTGCGGTTGAGGTCGCCATCTACCGTCAGGAACTCCACGCCGAACTCCAGGATTACATCGGCAATGCAGGCAGTTCCCTTTTCCACTACTTCACGAGCTGCCTGATCGGCATCGATGATGGTACAGCCCTGTGTCTGTAGATAGCGGCACAAAGTGGATTTACCTGCACCGGTCTGACCGGTCAGGCCCAAAACAATATTATTCATGCCTTTTCCTCATTCTATGTTATCAATCGTTGGTTTCATTTTCATTCAGATCCAGCTCATCAAAGCCAGCTGCACGGATCAGACGGTTATACACAGCCAGACCGACACCCTCTCGGGAAGGGCCATGGGCATAAACCCGGGCAGCACCCAATTTATCCAGCTCACGGAGAGCGGAAAACAGATGATGAGCCTGAGAACCGTCATCACTGCGGGAACCCCACACAATGTAAGGAACCGTCAGTTCCGCCGTGTCCTCCTCAAAGCAGAGGGCATAAATGCCCTCCTCCGTCTGCTGTCGGAGGAAATCGGTGTAAGCCTTTGTGCTGCCGTTCAGGATCACCACTTTGGCATTGGGGGAATAATGTTTATAGCGCATTCCGGGAGAGGTTGCCTTGGCTCCCTGCTCCAGTTCCCCCGTTACCGCCTGATGAATCTCCAGCTCCGGCAAAACCTCCAGCAGCTGCTCCGCGGTGACTGCACCGGGACGCAGCAGGATCGGCTTCTCCTCCGCCAGAGAAATAACGGTAGATTCCACACCCACTGCACATTCACCACTGTCCACAATAGCGTCTACCCTACCCCAAAGGTCATCCACACAGTGCTCTGCTGTGGTTGGGCTGGGCTTGCCGGACAAATTGGCAGAAGGAGCTGCCACCGGTACCGCCGCCGCCGCAATAATGGCTCTGGCTACCGGATGGGAAGGAATACGGATCGCAACCGTATCCAAACCGCCGGAAG
>JAGALG010000082.1 GCA_017848075.1 Oscillospiraceae bacterium
CTCTGGTGATCTTCAGCTTCCTCGGTCACCGTGTACCGCTGTGGGGCTGCCGCATCGGTACTTTGGCTGCTACCCTCTGTGGTATCTGCGAAATGCTGAGCGGTTTGGGCTTGATGAACAACTTCCTGCTCTCTCTGCCATTCGGCAATCTGGGCTTTGGCTGGTTGATTCCATCTGCGATTGGCACCCTCCTCGGCTGCCTTATCAAGAGCAAAAAGCCTGTTGAGGCATAAAACTACATAAAAAAGAACCCGCCGATCGGCGGGTTCTTTTTTATCCTTCAATTTGCTTTGTAATGAAGCTCTCCACTTCATCCAAAGGGATCTCCAAAGCGGCAGCCAGCTCTCCGTGAAGCAGGTCGGTCGCCCGACGCAAATACTGCTGATCGGTGGAGCCCACCTTCTTGCCCAGCTGAGAGAGGTTCTGACCCTTCACATAGATGTTTTTGATCAGATGAACCAGCTCCTCACAGCTGTGCTGTTGGAAAAAGCTACGGTAATGCTCGGACAGGGCACGCTGATCCCGGATCGCAAAGGTTTCTGCCTGAATTTCCGGGATATGGTGGATCAGCTCCATCGCTTCCTCCCGACTCAGGATTGGCCGCATAAAGACCGGGCTGTCAACCGGCGCATAGATCACACCTTCGCCATAAAGGGGTGCTAAGGTGTAGTAGTCCTTTGTTTTGTCGGCTGCTGCCAACTGGGGTGGGCCAATGGCTTCCACCCGGCAGACACCGGTGTTTCCGTACAGAATCAGTTGTCCAATCTGAAACATGACAGTCCTCCTTCCAAATACGATGTTCTACTATTATGCTAGCAGTTTGCACTGCTAGCATCGTCCATAACAGGCGGCAGCCAAGCCTTGCTGAGCGCATCGCCTTGGACAAGTAATTGCGTATATCATTATTATAGCAGAATTTTTGGGAGGATGTAAGCGAAAAATTCCTATACTTCCCGCGGTTTGATCCGTCTTGCCCAGTAAATAAAAGGGGTATCTGCCAAAGATGTAATAAAGAAAATTGCATAACTGGAAAGGCAAATAGACATCAGCGTGTTCATATCATACAGACCGCCAAAAGCTCCAAAGCTGTAAAGCACTGTGTTCAGCAGCTGAGAGAGCAGGGTGGAGCCATTGTTTCTCAGCCACAGGAAGCGGCGGCTATCCCCAAATTTCGCCTTGGAGAAATCCCACCACTTATGGTACAGCCACACATCGAAACGCTGAACGATGGCATAAACCAACAGGCTGGCCAGCATGACTCTTGGTGTGTTGCTGAAAATGATCTGGAAGGATGGCATCGCCCAGTCGTTGGCGGCCGGCTGGTAGCGGAGCCACAGCTGGCTGAGCACAATGAAACCAATGCTTGTAACAATACCCAGATCCACAGAAACCTGTGCTTCTTTTTTGCCGAAGCACTCGCTGAGAATGTCCGTTACAAGGAAAGTGGAGGCAAAGAGAATATTACCCAAAGTCTGCTCGATGCCAAAGGCCTCCACCAGCAGCAACACTTCAATGTTTGCCACGATGGTGGCAAATACGGTCCATGCGTACAGGCCTATACGGCCGAAAAATTTGTATGCCGCCACCACTGCACCGTAGATCAACGGCAAAGAAAGAATCAATAAAAGTTCGTTCATGCTTACGCTCCTACTCCAAAATCTGTATTATTCAGTAAAATATCCACGCGCTGCTCGTCCCGATATTTGGGGTACAGCTGCTCCACGAAGCCTCGGATCACCGTAGGGTCCGGCTTGATGGGAGTGCTGTTCTCTACCATAATGTTGACACAAACCCGACGGAAATAAGCCAGCGCTGTTTGAATGTCCCGCTCCATGGACTCTACCGTTTGTCCCTGCAGGCCGAAGAGCAGACAAACTTCATCGGCATAACAAGCGATTTCTGCCGGAGAAGCTGTATCGATTCCTTTCCGGAGGATTTGTTCCCGATACGCATAGTCAAAGGTCTCGACACCCATTTTAATGGTGACTTCAATGCCTCTGTCACCGTAAAAGTGGCGAATTGCTTCGATCTCATGGCGGTGCATCCAGTGGCACTCAAAGTGCAGCTGCCCAATCTTCCGTTCCTGACAGATGCGGCGAATCTCCTGATGCGTCTTGGTACTCAAATCACAGAAGCTACCGGAATTGATAACCTCCAACCGACCCAAATGACCATCCACCTGCGCCAAAACCTGTTGATTCAGCTGATCGTTGGCCTCCTGATCCAGGGAGAAGTCCAAATGGTAATCACAGAAGGCACAGCGCCTCCATTGACAGCCTCTGCCCCGCAACAGGCAAATTTCCCGAGGATTCTTCCCCTCTATGACACTATATCTTGGCATCGTATCCACGCCAAATTCCTCCTTACCCAATAAAAAAGGGCGTCCAAACGGACGCCCTTTCAAACACGCAGTTTTCCCGCATGTTGCTTCCGTAGTTTTGTTTAGAGACAGGATGGTTTCAAACTGTCTTATGAAATTTTCCAAAGGATAGTATAACACAAATTCTGTTGATTGCAAGCCCTTATAATTTGGAAGCATAAATCAAGCAAATCACCACATCAATCAGCAGGAGAGCCAAAAACAAACTCATAGCGGTGATGCCACCAAAAATCAAACTGAGCACGATCGTCAGAGCACCGCTAAATATGAACACAATACCAGCAAAACGGTTGGCCTTCGCCCAATTCTCGTCGCTGCTCATGGTTTTGTTGGTGCGGAAACCGATGACCGGATTCCGGCGAGTCTTTGGCATATAATTGCCGGTAACAATCAAAAGCAGACCCATCAGCACACCGATGATCTGATTGATATCAATGCTGCTGACTGTGGCATTGGTCTTCGCTTCATTGTAGGAACCAAGGAGGAACACCAAGTGCATAAGGGAAAACATCAGCGTCGTACCGACAGCGGCAAGGAACAGCACCTTGCGGTTGCTCTCCGCTTCACGGCCCTCTTTGCTGTCGCCCAAATGCTGGATCTTTTCCTCATAGAAGTGGAGCATACATTGCCAAAAAGCAGCAAAGGCAAGAATCAGCACTGGGAAAATCAACTGCTCATAGCGGCTGCCCCAGCGGTCGATCTCACCGGCCATATTGTAGTGCATGGGCATTTGCTCCGGCAGACAGGGTAAAACGATGCCCGTCAAAATCAGCGGAATGACGGCAAGAATCCATAGCCATTTATTCCTTTTCATGTGCGTCACCTCGAAATTGTTGAATCCACAGAAGAAGCTCATCAAAAACAGTTGCATTGATTTCGTACCAGATAAAATTCTTTTCCCGATACTCCAGCACAAAGTCCCCCTGCTTCAGCAAACGAAGATGGTAGGACAGGGCCGCCGGAGATATATCCAGCTCTACCGCAATGCTGCCGGCAGTTCGCTTTTCTTTTTTCAGTAAGAGCAGAATATCCCGCCGTACCGGATCTGCCAGAATTTTCAGGCTTTCACCAATGCTCATAAACTCCCTCCTATTTAAAATCTTCTTTAAATACAGTGTAACAGAGAGTGCCCGAACCGTCAAGAACTATTTCAAAATTTATTGAAATAGCTTCAAGGCTTGACCGGGGAAGTACTTGGATTTATAATGATAGTGTAGGTACCCTGTATCCAATGAATTATAAAGGAGAGGTTTCAAATGAGTTTTGAACGCGCACAGGAACTGTTCCAGTTTATCAAAAAATCCCCAAGCTGTTTCCATGCTATCGCTACCATCCGCGAAGAGCTGCTGGCAAACGGCTTTATTGAGTTGTCTGAGGGCAAAAAATGGGCTCTGGAAGCTGGCAAAAACTACTTCGTGACCCGCAACCAGTCCTCCGTTATCGCATTCAAGATCCCTTGTGCTGACTTTACTTCCTTCCATATTGCAACAAGCCACAGCGATGCTCCTTGCTACAAACTGAAAGAAAACACCGAAATGGACGCTGCAGGCAAATACACCCTGCTGAACACCGAGCCATACGGCGGTATGATCGCTTCCACCTGGTTTGACCGTCCTCTGTCCATCGCCGGCCGTGTTCTGGTGAAAGAGGGCAACGCAGTAAAAACCAAACTGGTTGCTGTTGACCGCGATCTGCTGATGATCCCAAATATGGCTATCCACATGAACCGCGATATCAACAATGGCTACAAATACAACCAGCAGGTTGATATGATGCCTGTTTACGGCGACAACAGCGCAAAAGGCAGCCTGAAAGCTCTTATCGCTGAAAATGCTGGTGTTGCAGAAGCTGATATCATTGGCTCTGACCTGTTCATCTACAACCGTCAGGACCCTTGCATTTGGGGCGCAAACAGCGAGTACATCTCCTGTCCAAAACTGGACGACCTGGAATGTGCATTTGTGACTCTGAAAGGCTTCCTGAAAGGCCAGAACGCAAAATCTGTTTCTGTTCTCTGCGTCTTCGACAACGAGGAAGTTGGCTCCGGCACCAAACAGGGCGCAAAATCCACCTTCATGGTTGATACCCTCAAACGCATCAACTCCGCTCTGGGCCGCAGTGAAGAAGACTACCACTGCGCTGTTGCTTCTTCCTTCATGGTTTCTGCTGACAATGCTCACGCTGTTCATCCAAACCATCCGGAAATGTGCGACAAACTGAACCGCGTTTACATGAACGAAGGTATCGTTATCAAAGCAAACTCCAGACAGAACTACTGCACCGACGGTGTTTCCGCAGCGATCTTCAAATCCATCTGCGAAAAAGCCAATGCTCCATACCAGTTCTTCCATAATCGCTCCGACCTGGCTGGCGGCGGCACCTTGGGCAACCTGTCCAACATGCAGGTTTCTCTCAACGCTGTTGACATCGGTCTGCCACAGCTGGGCATGCACTCCAGCTTTGAGACCGCAGGTATCAAGGATATCCAGTCCACCATCGACATTATGGAGGCTTACTACAACTCCTGCCTGGAAGAAATCTGCGACGGCGATTACATTCTTGCTTAATTTGCTGATGAAAAAGCCACCCTTCGTGGGTGGCTTTTTTGCGAAAGGTTGAGGATCATGGAACTTTACACGAAACGATTACTGCTCCGCAGCCTGCGTCCGGAAGATTGGCGGCAAGTACAGTGCCTGTTTCAGGATTTCAGCGACAGCAGTCTCGCCATTTATGACGCTCCCCTGCCCTGTGATGATGCCGGTTCAGAGGCTCTGACCCGTGTCTTTGCGGAGAGCGGCCTGTTCTTTTCCGTCTTTGAAAAAGGTTCGGATACCATGGCCGGATATGTTTGCTTCCATCGAGAGGAAAGCGTGTACGATCTCGGCTACCTGTTCCATCGGAACTTTCAAGGGAAGGGTTACGCTTTGGAGGCCTGCAACGAGCTGCTGGACTATATGGAACAACAGGGCATCTGTCACTTCAGTGCCCACACCGCCATGGAGAATGCGGCCTCTTTTCGTCTGCTGAACCGCTTGGGCTTTGAGCTACGCTCCATTCGCCCTCACGCCTTCCACGCAGATGAGAACGGGGAGCCTATCCTGTTCCACAGCGGAAAGTTTCTTTTGGAGTTATAAGAAAGATAAAAAAAGCCACCCGTGATGGGTGGCCTTTTTCATAGACAAGCTCAGTATCGCGATATCACGCTTTCCATAAGCGCTTGCTAAAACGCGAAACAGACTGCGGACTCTGTCCGCTATTTATTGTTTGCACGGCGATTTGCGGAACCGCGTTTTACATCGCCGATGCTCTTTTTCAGGTCGGACATTCTGTCCTCACTGGACTGTTTGAATTTGCTCATCATATCCTCGAAGGACATGTTGCTGCTGTCAGACTTACGGGTGTTCCACTCGTAGCTGGTCACATTGGATGGATTGTAAGGCTTGCTCTCGTAACGAGGTTTGCGGTTGTTGTATGGCTTGCCGCCGTCTTTGTTAAAGCCGCCTTTTCTCTCGCCGCGATCAGAGTTCTGGTCGCCACGGCGCTCGCGATTAAAGCCGCCTTTGCCGCCTTCACGGCCTGCGCCCTGTGGTCTTTCTGGTTTTGGCTGGGTCTTTTTGATGGACAGGCTGATTTTGCCTTCCTCGCTGATGTTGATGACTTTTACTTTCACCACATCGCCTTCTTTGAGGAACTGGTTGATATCCTCAACATAAGAGTTGGAAACCTCAGAGATGTGAACCATACCGGTTTTACCCTCTGCCAGCTCAACAAATGCACCAAATTTCGTGATACCTGTTACTTTACCTTCCAGAATTTCTCCGATTTCTACCTGCATACGCCTGATAAATCCTCCTTCAAATTAAAACCGCACTGCCTGTACGGTCATACACCTCTCTATGGGAACGATTTTTACGATCCGCTCGCTTTAACTGCCGGAGCTGTCTACATAAACATGCTCATCCACATAACCATAGCCGTACTGCTCAAAGGCCACACGACCCAGGTTATCTTCTTCGCTGCCTGCTTCCAGCTGTCGTTCCAAATCTTCGTTCAAATCCTGCTGATATTCGATCTGGCTTTCCAGGGACTGAAGCTGCGCTTCTTTATCCGCAATATTCCGCTGGACATCCACGACCTTCACTGTGCAGAACAGGACAAAGCAAACCAAAACCAGACTCATAAAGCCATCCTTGTTTTTTCGCTTTTTAGCCATTCTTTCACCTCGGACGAATTTCAATGGTTATCGCTTCCTGAAAATAGGACGCTTTTCTGACTTTATTAGATTATACAACAGAATAGCCCTTTGTTTCAAGAAAAATTTGCGTCGGAATGAAAGTTTTTTGCATATTTTTTTCCAAATTGCCAAAAGTCCTGTGAATAGCGACAATATTTTCTTCACAAGTTTATAGAATGGTGACAGAAGGACAGTGAGGATTTTTTTCAGAAGCCGGATCAAGCGCTGTGCAAGGGCATAAAATAGCTGACCGATGGTAAAATGGCAGAGGATCCAACCCAAGCCCTCCCCCAACAGCAGGTAGCCTCGCAGTCGCCCCATGTCAGCCCAAAGAGCAAAGCGCAGTATCACCCAGCCGCACAG
>JAGALG010000010.1 GCA_017848075.1 Oscillospiraceae bacterium
GCTCTGGCTGTTGTTTCCGTTGCTGCTGCAGGCGCTCTGGCTCTCAAAAAATAATTAACTGCTAACACAGTTAATTCCTTCAATCGAATTATTGATTGACTTTAAAGGCTCCGTACTCCACGCGGAGCCTTTTTTCTGTGCAGAAAAATACGCCTGAGCCAAATGACTCAGGCGTTGTTTCTTTTATTCTGCTTTTGGGAAATACTCCGGTTCAAAACGCTCAAAGATCGGCAGCAAACCTTCCTGCAATGCAGCTTCAAGCTGTTCCTGAGTGGTCAAAGTCCAGCTAACTCCTTGCATTCCCCAAAGATGAACACAAATCTGATTCCCCAGATTCTTTCTATCTGCAAACTTATAAGCCACAAAATCCGGACGGGTCAGAGCATTATCCAACAAATAAGTCAGTGCAAAATCCATTAGTCGTCCTAACCTTGTTGTGCCTTTCAAGAAATTCTGACTAAGCTGTCCACGGATAATATCGGGACGGTTCTTTTTCAGCCAGATCAAACAGCGTGGATCAAAGCTTTCGATGCAGTAAATGCCACGATAGCTTTCCAACACTTTGCATACTGCCGCTGTCAGCTGTGGAGCATTCCCACCAGCGGATTTCAGCTCAATAATCAGTGGAGCCTCATTTTCAAACAGATCCAGCACTTCCTGCAAAGTTGGAATCGTATCCTGAGAACCTTCCAAGCGATAGTTTTTCAGTTCTGCTGTTGTCAGGTCTTCAACAACTCCATCGGCGCCTGTGGTGCGTTTCAAAGTTGAGTCATGGATGACTGCCAAACCACCGTCCTTCAGCAGGTGCACATCCAGTTCGGCTCCATAGCCTTTTGCCACTGCTCGGCGGAATGCAGTCATGCTGTTTTCTGCTACAAAAGGTTTATCGTGAAGTCCACGATGGGCATAAAACCAGCCCTGCAGCTTTTCGATACCTTTTGTATTGACTCTGCCACGAATGAGGAGAGCATACAGCAGAGTAACAGCGATAAGAACAACTAAAACCGTAAATAAAATTTTCATTGCACGATCCCTCTTAATCTTCTACATCAAAGACTTCCAGCCCTTTTTTCGCTTCCACTTTGTTATCGCCATGTTTTACAAAGCCCATAGTAATAAAAGCACAGGCTACAAAGAAAGCAGCATATGGGAACAAGGCCTGGTAGCTGACATTTCTCAGCAGGAAGCCGGCTGCGATTGGAGTAATGGTCTGTGCAGACATACTGAAAGTATAGTAGAGACCAGTAAATTTACCGACATCGCTGCCCTTACACATTTCAACTACCATTGGTAAACTGTTGACATTGATGGACGCCCATGCAACACCAACTAATACAAAAAGGACATAGAGAAGCGGGTTAAACTGATTGGATACTAAAGTATACAGGAATGCGGTGAAGAAGCAGCTCGCAAGCAGAGCAACGCCAAAGCGAATCGTCTTTCTGCGACCAATTTTGCTGGCAACATTGCCTACCGGGATATAGCTTGCGATTGCACCAACGGTTGCAACAGTCAGACAAAGAGAGGCATTGCCAAGACTCATGTTCCAAACATTTTGGGCATAGGTGGTGAACCAGGTTGTAATTGCATTGTAGCCGATAAACCACAGTGCAATGGATACCAGCAGGAACGACAGGCTGCGTTTTACTTCAGCGGGCAGTTCTTCTGTATTGGTATTCTCATTTGTCTGTGCCAGATTCTGTTCGGGATGTGCTTTCTCGTATTCTGCCTGTTCCTCACAGAGCTTTGGTTCATTGACACAGAACAGCAGTACCAATAGAGCAGTCAGCATAATGCCGCCGACAATCAGGAATAAGGGCACATAACTGATATGTCCGTTATCCGGATTCGGGCCACTGTAGAGGACGCTGGTAATGATCAAATAAAGAACACCGCCAACGGCACCCATCAGGTTGATGATTGCGTTTGCTTTACTGCGAAGAGGCTTCGGGGTTACATCCGGCATCAACGCAACAGCAGGGCTGCGATAGGTTGCCATGGCAATCAACAAAAGACCAAGAAGGACGATAAAAGCAAGGAGCTTCGTGCTGCTTGGAGCCGCGTGATAGCTGTCATTGATCAGTGGCAAACCGACCATCAGGCAGACAGCCAACAAGGTTCCCACAAGAATAAAGGGGCGTCTGCGTCCCAATTTGCTGGTACATTTATCGGACAAACTGCCGAACAGCGGCAGCAGGAATAATGCTAATACATTATCTGCCGCCATAATGGCACCGGAGATGGTTTCATTAACATGGAAGGTATTGGTCAGCATCAAAGGAATCAGGTTGTCATACATCTGCCAGAAAGCGCAGATCGCCAGAAAGGCAAAGCCCACCAGCATGGTGCGTTTGGTATTGAGTTTCATAAGTACCTCCGAAAAGTGATCGTCACAGGACAAGCTGTGCAGTTATCACAATTATACCATAAATCCCCTTAGCGAAAAGCATCTATTGGAGAAAATCCTGTAAAATTGCAGAAAAAAGCCCTGTGCTGAAGCACAGGGCTCATATTTTTAGAAGCGTCGTCTTCTTCTCACATGACGATATTTTCTGCGGTTATGATTGCGTACGATCATAATGATGACATACAGCACAACAAAAATCATCACAAAGAGGAAGAGGAATTTAAACCAGAAAGAAGAGAATACGCCCTTCACCTGATCCAACAGATAGAGGGCCTCGCTGCGCTCTACAGTTTCAGCGGCCAGCAAGTCTACACGACCGATTTCTTTACCGGAAAGGATCAGCTTCAATTCGCCGACAACATCGCCTTTCTTGATTGGAGCATCAATGCTCTTATCCTCGTTCAGCAAAGTAACATCCAGCTCTGGAACAGCACGAACATTGTCAATGTTGTAGCTCTGCGGCATCAGGGTAGAGAAGGTAGAGCCGCTCATCAGCTGCAGCTGTTTCTTTCCATCCTTCGCCAAATTCAAATCGATGGAGTAAACAATGGTACCTTTTTCGATTACAGTCTTTACCTTGTAATTTTCAAAGGCCCAATCATAGAACTGCTCCGTCTGCTGGAAGTCTGCTCGATAGCTCAGATATTTGCCATCTTCACCATACAGCTCAGCTCCCATCAGTACCAGCATGTATTCGTAACCACTCTTTTTCGCGGTAGTAATCAGACAGCGACCAGCTTCATCCAAAGTACCAGTTTTAACGCCGTTGATAATGGAGGAATAGTACTCGGACTGTGGATTCAGCATCCGGTTGGTGTTGATCCAAGTGTAGCCGTTTTCATTTTTATTGGTTGGCTCGGAGGTGTAGGTGACCGTGGAGACGATCTCCTCAAAAGCCTCATTTTCCATGGCATAGGAAGCGATCAAATACATGTCATAGGCGGTTGTGTAATGGTTTTCATGGAACAGACCATTTGCATTGGCAAAATTAGTATTGAACGCACCCAGCTCTTTCGCTTTTTCATTCATCATCTCATAGAATGCAGGACCGGAGCCGCCTACATAATCCGCAAGAATCTCTGCCGCCTCGTTACCGGAAGGCAGCAGGCAAGCATACAGAAGATCTTTGACACTAATCTCCTCGCCGGCAGAGAAACCAGCCAAGGAAAGACCGCCTCCGGCTGCCACATTCAGCTGATAAATCTGATCCTGAATCGCCAGTTTGTAAGTTACTTTTTCGCTGAGATCCGGGCAATTTTCCAACACAATAATGGCTGTCATAATTTTGGTCAGAGATGCTGGATACATTTTTTCATGCTCATTTTGAGCAAAAATCAAAGTTCCGGTCTTTTGTTCTACCATGTAATAGGCACCGTCTTCATTGATCTCAAATGGGACAGCATAGTTGGATGAGGTTTCATCTGCATAAGCGCCAACAGAAAAGACCATGGACAGTATCATCAAAAGAGCCAGCAACAGAGAACATTTACGCATAGGGCCACTCCTCTACTCATCAAATAATACCTTAAGTATAGCAGAAAGCGCCACAAATTCAAAGGGCTAATCTTGAACAGTTTATGACAAATTTGTCGGATTTTGAACTTTTATTTGACTTTTTAAATGATACAGA
>JAGALG010000083.1 GCA_017848075.1 Oscillospiraceae bacterium
AACCCTGACAGATGGTCATATGATCCACCATTGCACCGTAAGCGGTGATGCCATAATCGAAGGTAAAGCTGGTATTCAGATTCGCAAACAGATCGTTGGAGTAAACTGCATTACCAGCCAGATAGTTGTGGAACAGGGTAGCCTTCTCTACATCAGTCATTTCGTCTGTAACATTTTCCTCCAGCCATGCAACTGTAACATCATAGAGTTCCTGTTCCTTTGCGGTCAGACCGGAAGTATCATTGTTCAGATATGCCCACGCAACATTATCACCTGGGTAATAGGTAACAGATGCCAGATAGCTGTGTGCCTCTTTTCCCGGTTCCATTTTATAGTTGCACCATACCAGCAGATAATCTTCGCAGAAACCACCGCCGCTCACTTCTACTTTCACACCTTTGTCAGCGGTGAAAGCGATTTGACGGCAGCGATTTGCAACACAGTTGCGGAAGTAGCTGTCCAGACCCAAATCATTGGTGAAATGAGGCTGTTTGCTGTAATCAATGGAGTACATATCGATCACATCATCATAGATATCGATATCCACCATATCTTCATAGGTGTAGTTTTCAGGAACCAGTTCGACTTCCTCTTCCTGTTCCTCCTCCACCTCTTCCTGTGTTTCTTCTGTGGTGGTTTCTGTTGTTGTTTCTTCTGTTGTGTTCTCCTCTGTGCTGCCACAGGCAGTGAGGGAAGCGGTCATCATCATTGCTGCAAGCAGCAGTGCCAAGAATTTTTTCATAGGAACTACTCCTCTCCGGAAATCATCAGCTGTTCAATGTACAGAGATGGGCCATAGACACAGCCTGTACGGCTGTACATATTGCCCAGATCATTACCGATGGATCGTACGCGACCCAGCATCTCAAAGAAGTTGCCAGCAACGGTGATCTGTGTCACGCCGCTGCCGATCTGGCCGTTTTCAACCCGATAGCCTTTGGCGATCAGGGAGAAGTCAGCAGAGACTGCATTGGCACCGGCAAATGTACCGCTGACACTGGTGATCAGCAGACCGTTACCCATTTCCTGCAGCAGTTCTTCCCTGCTCTTCTGGCCTGGGTGCAGCAGGACATTGGTGTAACCAGTCTCGACTTCATCAGAGAAGCTTGGCTTGATACCGTTGCCTCCGGAAACAACTTCGGCAGCGGCAGCACTCTGACGATTGTACAGGCAGCTGCGGAAGATGCCCTTTTCAATCAGATTTTTCTGTGTGCACAGAACAGCTTCGTCGTCAAAACGACGCTGTACCAGACCATTTTCCATCTGTGGTTCCTCACTGATGGTGATATTTTCACCAGCAATGGACTGGCCCAGTTTGCCTTCCAGAAGACTCATGTGGTTCTGGATGTTTTTGCCGTAGAAGGTTGGCATGAAAGCATCCATCAGCTCGCAGACAACAGCTTTATCCAATACGACCGGAGTCGCTGCGGTTGGATAAGAGCTGGAACCCAGCTTACTGACTGCAGATTCTGCTGCCTCTTTTGCAAGAGAAACAAAGTCCGGATAGCTGTTCAGAAGGAAGGTTTTACCCTTGCCGCCCAGCTGCAGGTCATTGCCCTCCTGAGCGGTCACACCTAGATGGAAGCCGCCTACCTCGCTGTTCTGAGACAGAGCGTTACCGTCCTGATCCATCAAGGTGATGCAGTGTTTGCTTTCGTGACAGCCACAGTGCTGTACTTTGCTGATGCGGGCATCAGCTGCATAGGCTGCTTTTTCTGCCTCAGCCAGCTGCTCCAGCAGCTGGTTCAGCGGCATCCAATCGGAAACTGCACTATCCTCGGCAGACAGCTGTGGAAACTCGTAAGCAACGAAAGGCTTTTTGCGAGCGATCGCTGCTTCCTTCATGGTTTCCAGCTGTTCATCGATCAGCTCCATATCGAAGTTCTCAATGAAGGTACTGCCGCAGTAACCTTCCACTTCTGCTTCCACAAACAGCAACTGCTGTTCGGAGTATTCCAGTTTTTCTGGCTGACCATCGAAGACAACCAGATTGCGGCCGGAGCTCTCCTCCAGATAGAAGGACAGACGGGCAATGCCCTGTTCAGCCGCACGGCGGGTCAGTTCTTTGATATATGCTTTTACCATTATCCCAAACCTCCCACCAGAATATTTTTCACGCGCAGGGTTGGCTGACCTGCATTGATGAACAGGGCGCCACTGGTGTTATAGCAATAACCCTGTCCCAGGCAGAGATTGTTACCAACCATATCTACCTGTTTCAGCACTTGACCGCCATTGCCGATCAAAGTAGCGCCGTATACAGGACGGGTCAGCTTACCGTTTTCGATCAGCCAGGTCTCGCTGGTGTTGAAGTTAAAGTCGCCGGTTGCCGGGTTAACGGAACCGCCGTTAATATTGCCTACAAAGAGACCCTTTTCAGTATTGGAAATGATCTCCTCACGAGTGCTGGTACCGGCAGCAATGAAGGTGTTAGTCATTCTTGCTTCCGGTGCGAATTTATAGCTCTGACGACGGGCAGAACCGGTTGCAGCCATACCCATACGGCGGCCTTCCAGACGGTCGATCATGTAACCTTTCAGGATACAGTTTTCAATGAGCACATTGCGCTGGCCAAGGTTGCCCTCATCGTCCATATGAACGGAGCCCCATTCCCCTTTCAGGGAGCCATCATCGATCAAGGTAACCAGCGGAGATGCAACCTGCTGGCCCAGCTTGCCGCTGAACTCAGAGTTGCCCTTCGCAACAGAGCTTGCTTCCAGGCTGTGTCCACAAGCTTCGTGGAACATCAAACCACCGAAACCACTGTCAACGACAACGGTCATCATGCCGCCCGGGCATTTATCTGCGTGAACAGCAGTTTTTGCCGCCTGGGCAGCACGATGAGCGCAAGCTTCCAGATCGATCTCATCGTAAAATTCCAGGCCCTTCATGGCACCTGGGCCATAGTAACCGCTTCTTACCAAAGAACCGTTCTGTGCATATGCGGTGATCAGCATACGGGTCTTTCTCTGACGGTCACAGCCGAAGAAACCTTCGCTGTTTGCAATCAGAATCTGACGGTCCTGGTCCAGATAACGGACATTCATCTGAGAAATCTCAGGGTCGAAGTCCATACCGGCGCGGATCACACGATCCACCAGCTGGATCTTCTGCTGATAACTGGTCTGCTCAAATGGTTTTGTGATCATATCGTGGTCAAAGTTGACCATCTTACTCAGCGGTGCACGCTGGATCACGCTGCCCTTACAGATAGAAACCAGTTCTTTGGTCAGACGGATCAAAGATTCTTCTCTGCTGTCATTGCTGTACGCATAGTAGCAATTCAGTCCGGAGAAAATACGGATACCAACACCGCTTTCGCGACCGGTGGAGCTGCCGCTGACACCGCTGTTGCGAACATTGATGGTGTTTTTTCTGGTATCTTCACAAAATACCTCAGCGAAATCGACGCCACCATTGCTGGCGGCGTCGAGAATTCGCTCAATTACAGATTGAGCAAGTATCATAGTTGTGTCTCCTATTCACCAAGGTGACCACAATGATGGCAAGCAACAAAGTGATCTGGTTCAACCTCAACCAGTGGTGGCATCTGCTGACGGCAGATATCCGTTGCGTATTTGCAGCGTGCTGCAAAACGGCAACCTGCTGGTGGGTTGATTGGGCTTGGTACCTCACCCTGCAGACGCTCGATGCCTTTTTTGCCATCGCCGTCGAAGTCAACTTCTGGGATAGCAGCCATCAGAGCCTGGGTGTAAGGATGTTTTGCATCTTTAAAGATTACATTACTTGCTGCCAACTCAACCATGCTGCCCAGGTACATAACGCCTACGCGGTCAGAAATGTGTTTAACCATGGACAGGTCGTGGGAGATGAACAGATAGGTCAGGCCGCGTTCTCTCTGCAGTTTGATCAGCAGGTTAACTACCTGAGCCTGAATGGATACGTCCAGTGCGGAGAT
>JAGALG010000084.1 GCA_017848075.1 Oscillospiraceae bacterium
GAAATTGGCAGAACTTTCACCTGTACTGGTGCCAGCCATGCTGGGAATTTACCGCCAAAGTGCTCGATCAGAACGCCGATGAAGCGTTCGATCGAACCGAAGGCTACACGGTGAATCATGATTGGACGATGTTTCTGACCGTCTTCACCGGTGTATTCTGCCTCAAAGCGCTGTGGCAGCTGGAAGTCCAGCTGAATGGTACCGCACTGCCAGGTTCTTCCCAGAGAGTCTTCCAGATGGAAGTCGATCTTTGGACCGTAGAATGCACCATCGCCTTCATTGATGATGTAGTCCAGACCCAGATCGTCCAGAGCCTTTTTCAGGCCGGCAGTTGCCATCTCCCAATCTTCGTCAGAACCCATGCTGTCCTCCGGACGGGTGGACAGTTCTACATGATATTTGAAGCCGAAGAGGTTGTAAACCTCGTCAATCAGTTTTACAACGCCTTTGATTTCGTCTGGAATCTGCTCTGGGGTCATGAAGATATGAGCATCGTCCTGAGTGAAGCAGCGAACACGGAACAGACCGTGGAGTGCACCGGATTTTTCATGTCTGTGTACCAGGCCCAGCTCGCCCTGTCTCAGAGGCAGGTCACGGTAGGATCTTGGCTCAGATTTGTAAACCAGCATTGCGCCTGGGCAGTTCATTGGTTTGATCGCAAAGTCCGTCTCGTCGATCACAGTGGTGTACATATTTTCTTTGTAGTGATACCAGTGACCGGAAGTCTCCCACAGCTGACGGTTCAGCATGATTGGAGTCTGGATTTCCACATAGCCGGCTTTGGTGTGGATCTCTCTCCAGTAGTCGATCAGGGTATTTTTCAGGATCATACCTTTTGGCAGGAAGATTGGGAAGCCAGGGCCTTCCTCAACCATGGTAAAGAGACCCAGCTCTTTACCCAGTTTACGGTGGTCGCGTTTTTTGGCTTCTTCAATTCTCTGCAGGTATTCTTCCAGCTCAGATGCTTTTGGGAAAGCGGTACCGTAGATACGGGTGAGCATTTTGTTGTGCTCGTCACCATGCCAGTAAGCACCTGCGATGGAGGTCAGTTTGAAGGCTTTGATCACTTTGGTGCTGGAAACATGAGGGCCTGCACAGAGGTCGGTGTATTCGCCCTGTTTGTAGAAGCTGATCTCCTCGCCTTCCGGCAAGTTTTCGATCAGTTCCACTTTATAGGTCTCGCCCATGTCGCTCATCAGTTTGATCGCCTCTTCACGGGACAGAGTGAAGCGTTCCAATTTCAGGTCTTCTTTTACGATTTTTTTCATCTCTGCTTCGATCTTTTCCAGATCTTCCGGAGTGAAGCCGTCTTCGCGGTCAAAGTCGTAGTAGAAGCCATCTGCAATGGATGGGCCGATTGCCAGTTTGGTCTCTGGGAACAGGCGTTTTACTGCCTGAGCCAGAATGTGAGCTGCGGTATGACGGAAGGCACCACGACCGTCCTCATCCTCAAAGGTCAGGAAGCTGACATCGCAGTCTTTGTCAATGATGGTGCAGAAGTCTACCACTTCGCCGTCTACTTTTACAGCGCAAACATTGCGGGCCAGACCTTCGCTGATGGATTTGGCGATTTCAATTGCAGGCATTGCGCCTTCGTATTCTCTTACATCGCCGCGCAGGGTGATTTTCATAGTATATTCCTCCTGTATCTGAAATTTCGTATCTATGCTGAAAATAAAAACACCCTTGAACTGCTTGACGCAGTTCAAGGGTGCAATGCACGGTTCCACCTTGATTTTAACTCAAGTTCCCTTAACGCGGGAGGGACGATGGCGTTGTGACCCGCCATAGCTCCGGAATGGTGTTCGGCATTTGCTACTTCGCA
>JAGALG010000085.1 GCA_017848075.1 Oscillospiraceae bacterium
CTCAAACTGCTTCCGCTCTGTGCACGGGTCAGCAGCTCTGTCTGCTCCATGATGTTCCACTGTTTCATGGTGATGCTCCTTTTCTATGTTATCGGTAGTATGTTTTGGTCAGTTTGTTCAGCTTCGCTGCCAGTTCATCGCTTAACTGTTCCGGCTTCATGCGCCAACTCCAGTTACTGCCAACGGTACCCGGCAGATTCATGCGGGCAGAGTGCGGCAGATCCAGTACATCCTGCATCTGAACCACAGCCAGAGGTGCCGAAGTTGACCAAGCACTTCGAATCAGCGCCCAGCTGATTTCCTCTCTGCCTTTGATATTCAGGTAGCGGCAGACAAATTCCTGCTCCTTCTCATCCAAATGATCAAACCAGCCCAATGCTGTATCATTGTCATGGGTTCCACTGTAAACGACGCAGTTTCCGCTGCAATTATGAGGCAGATATGTGCTCTCACTGTCCGGATCAAAGGCAAATTGCAAAATCTTCATGCCTGGGAAGCCGGTAGCCTCCCGCAGACGATGAACCTCGTCGGTCAAAATACCCAAGTCCTCTGCAATTACATTCAGAGTTCCTAATTTTCGTTCCAAGGCGCGGAACAGCTTCATTCCGGGGCCTTTTTCCCAGTGTCCGTTTTCTGCTGTTTTATCCCCTGCCGGAATAGACCAGTAACTCTCCAAACCACGGAAATGATCGATGCGAACTTTATCGTATAGTTTCAGATTGTGTTCCATGCGGCGCGCCCACCACTGATAGCCATCCCACTGCATTTTATCCCAGCGGTACAGGGGATTGCCCCAAAGTTGGCCTGTTTCCGAAAAAGCATCCGGCGGTACACCGGCTACAGCAGAGGGGTAACCCTCCTTATTCAGCTGGAACTGCTCCCCATTGGCCCAGGTATCGGCACTGTCGGGAGCGGTATAAATCGGCACATCCCCGATGATTGCAACGCCTTTTTTCATAGCGTAGCGTTTCAGGTAATTCCACTGCTCATAGAATTTATACTGCAGGAATTTCTGGAACAAAATTTCCTCCTCGCAGGAGCGTTTGACCTTTTCCAAAGCAGAGCGTTTCCGCTGCTTCAATTCCTGCGGCCACTTCTGCCATGGACTGCCCTGTTCTTTCTTGATTGCCATGTACAGGGCGTAATCCTCCAGCCAGTCGCTGTTTTTTCGGCAGAAGATGTGGAAGCGTTCCCCGGGGATAAAGCCTTCAAAGGCTTTCCGAAGGACAGTCATGCGCTGCTGCAGAAGGGCATCATAGTCCACTCGCTCCGGATCACTGCCCCAATCCAAATCACAATCCTCCGCTTCCAGCAGACCGTCTTTTACCAGAAAGTCTAAATCAATAAAGAAGGGGTTCCCCGCAAAAACGCTGCTGCTCTGATATGGAGAATTGCCATAGTCTGTTGGGCCCATAGGAAGAACCTGCCAATACTTCTGACCGGCTTTCTCCAAAAAATCGACAAAACGATAAGCCTCCCGGCCGAAGGTACCGATACCGTAACGGCTTGGCAGGCTGCTGATATGCATTAAAATGCCACTGGCTCTTGTCATTCTTGTCACTCCCATCTGTTTATAACTATACACTATTTTAAAAGTTTTGTATAGTTTGTTATAAAATCCACAGAGCAACACTTCTGTTTTATCCAAATAAAACAAGTTTTTTTGTTTTATCTTACAAAATTCAAGAAATAGTGCAACTTTTTCCTTCATTTTGCGTTACTATATGATTGAAAGGCCTTATTCAACAAGAAGAGTTTCAAAAATGGAGGCGATATTATGAAAAAACGAAAATGGCTTCGGTCCTCTCTCGCAATGGCGCTGACCCTGTCTCTGATCCTCAGCGGCTGTGGTGCTTCCAATATGGAAAGTTCTGCGACCACAGAATCCAAGCCTATGGAAAACATGAACAGCAGCAACCACTTCTACGGCGACTATGATACTGTCGTGGAGGAAGAAGTAGAAATGGAGGAAGCTATCGAGTCCAATCCGGAAACCGGTAGTGGTTCCAAAGCAGAGGCTGCTCTCAATGATCCGCTGGCCGGAAAAAACATCAAGCTGATCTGGACAGCTAATCTGGACATGGAAACTTTGAACTATGATACCATGCTCGAGGACATGACTCAGTCCATCAGCGACCACGGCGGCTATATCGAAAGTTCCTATACGGAAGGCGGCGAACGCCTTTCCGGCTACACCCGCAGTCGTTACGGCCACTTCACTGTACGCATCCCGGCAGCCAATCTGGATACCTTCCTTAACCAGATGAGCGGCATCGGCAATGTTCTTTCCAAGAGCAAATCTTCGGAAAATATCACTTTGGAATATGCCGACAACGAAGCCCGTAAAGCAACACTGGAACTGGAAGAACAGAAGCTGATGGAGCTGCTGGAACAGGCTACCATTCTGGAGGATATTATCACTTTGGAATCTCGCCTCTCCGATGTACATTATCAGCTGGATGCTTACAGCTCCACCTTGAGAAAATATGATAATCTGGTGGATTTCAGCACAGTCAATATCTCCATTTCCGAAGTTCAGAAAATGACAGAAACCAAGGCAGAGACTCTGGGTGAACGCATCAGCGCCGGCTTCAGCGATTCTATTTATGAGTTGAAAGTCTTTGGCGAAGATCTGATCGTCTTCCTGATCGCTCGCAGCCCGATCCTGCTGATCTGGGCCATCGTCATCCTCCTTGTTGTCCTGATTATCCGCAAACTGAGAAAAAACCGTGCCAATAAGCCGAAAAAAGAGCGCAAACTGGCACCTCCAAGCTACAATCAGCCGAAAGCAGAAAACAGTGAAAATAAGAAAGAATAAGCCTTCATTCCAATCCCCGGCATAGTCCGGGGATTTTTCTCATTTCTTGACTTGCATTTTCCTGCATATCTTATTACAATAATACTGTTTCTAAACAATCAAAAAAGGAGAGGATTTTATGGAAAACTTCTTTAACCTTGCTGCCATGTTGACGGCAGCTTCCCCACTGCTCAAGCTTCTGCTGGCAGTACTTGTATTCCTGCTGTTCTGGATTTTCAAGAAAAAACTGACTACTCTGTTGAGCAAACTGCTGTACCGTGTACTGAACCACAAAAAGCAGTGGATCAGCAAAGAAAAGCTGGACCATTCTTTGATCCCTTGCAATTCTGTTTTTGCACTGCTTGGTGCCTATTTGTCCCTGAGTCTCATCGGTTGGGCAGAATACCCGCTGATCGTTCACGCACTGCGGATCGCAGCAATTGGTCTGGTGACCTGGATCCTGGCCCGCTTCTGGGATGACTGCTCCGAGTTTCTGCTGGAAGCCAATGAAGAATTAGATGAACAGCTGAATCTGAGTCTTAGCAAGACCCTTTTATCCTTCATTCGCATGGCAGTAAAAGTCGTCATTGTCGTTGTAGGTGCTCTGGCTATCATTGCAGAAACCGGAACCGATGTGACAGCGCTCATCACCGGTCTTGGTCTTGGCGGCCTGACCTTTGCATTGGCCGCACAGGACACAGCCTCCAATCTTTTTGCTGGCTTGGTGATCCTGCTGGATCGCCCCTTCGTTGTCGATGACTATATCGAAACTCCCGATGTGGTTGGTACAGTGGAGGAGATCACCTTCCGCAGCACCCGTATGCGTACTCTTACCAATGCTCAGGTTGTCGTTCCAAACAATGTTTTGACCAGTAAACCTATCACCAACTGGAGTCGACTGCAAAAACGCCGTGTAGCCTTTACCATCGGTCTGGAGTATGGAACTCACAGCGAAAAATTGAGCCGCTGCATCCAGCGCATTGAGACCCTGCTGAACAACAGCCCGGATGTGGTGGAGAACAGCAGCAGTGTCAATTTCGATGCCTTTACTCCATCTAATCTGAGCGTCAATATCGTATACTATACCAAGGAGGTCGCACTGGCACCTCATCTGAAAATCAAAGAAGCTCTGAATCTGCAAATCATGGCAATCGTGGAAGAGGAAGGCTGTTCCTTCGCTTACCCAACCCAAACTCTCCATATTCAGAAAGACTAAAAAACATCCCTGTCTGATACAGACAGGGATGTTTATTTTTCCATCAATTGAGACAATGTCATCTCACTCCAGCTGTAATTCAGTAAATAACTGCCTTTGAACAGCTGCCGATATTCCTCTTTCCCGGACAGATATTGGTACAAATCGCAGTCCACCCGTTGCGGAACAATGCGGCGTTTTCCGTCGACTGACTCCATGATGGCGGCAATGCCGTACTCCTCCAACAAATTTTTTAAGCGTAATGCTACCTTTCGATAACGAGCCAAGGTCACCTGATTGACCGGTTCCGTTTCCCACAAATAGCCAATCGCTTCGCTGGAGGTCACATAACCGCCCTTTCGATCGACCAACAGAGCAAACAGCTCCTTTGATTTCTCATTGCGGAAGGCAATGGGCTTACCATCAACAAACACATCAAAGTAACCAAATGTCCGGATCTCCACCTTCTTATTCAAGAAATCAGAAGATCCATTCACACTGTACAGCATCACATATCGAGGGCTGTCTCCAAGACTGGGAGTACAGATCGCTTTCATTCTTCGCAGCTTGCTCTGCGCCATGTCCAGATAATCAAACTCTGCTTCTCCGCTTTGAATCAGGCGCAAAAAGGTCTCCAAAGGGATCCCGCTTTTGGAAACAAAGTCTGCGATCGGATGACTCTCCTGCGTGAGGGCCAGCCATTCCTGACGGGAATAGCCAAAGAAATGACAGATATTATCGCTGACATAGAGCGGTCGCACGCCGCCCTGATGGATCTCAAAAGCCAGCATACCATCGGTAAATTGCTGTACTACTTCCTGCAGTTGAGCATTGATGCGGCGCAAGGCTTCATTTTCCCGACGCAGCTCATCGATCCGCTGCCGCAGTTTCTGTTCTTCCATGGCGGTTCGCTCCTTTCTTTTCCTGCTACAGAAAGCATAGCATAGCTAAGGATAAAAGTCAAACAGTTGTTACATATAACTGTCTATTCCGCGTATAAATACCTCTGCACTTTGGATAGATTCTACAACACCGCTGTCCTCAAAGTGAAGCAATAAAGCTCCATCCTTTTGCAGATCTATCGCTGTCCCGAAACGCTCCCCCAAGGCAGAACAAACCCTCACCCTACGGTGAAGGTTGAGAAGATGATTCTTATACCAGCAAAAAGCTTTGTTCTTATTCTGCTGCACCTCGCTCCACTTTTTTAGGACAGTGCGGCAAACAATTTCCAAATCGAAACTCCGATTGCAGCATCGTTTGAGGGAAGAAGCGTGAGCCAGCTCCGGTGGGAAATCTTTCGCCGACTGATTCACATTGATGCCGATCCCCAGCACAACACGACCCTGATGCAGCTCAGCTAAAATTCCGCCAACCTTCTTGCCATCCAGAAGAAGATCATTGACCCACTTACAGGAAACCTCCCGTTCACACAGCTCTGTCAAAGCCATGGAACAGGCTGCTCCGGCCAAAATTGTTATTGGAATCTCCTCTGCAGGCTCATAAGGCAAATCCATAGACAAATAAAGTCCACCTTTCACTGAATGGAAGGTGTGCCCTCTGCGTCCCCGGCCAGCCGTTTGTTGGCTGGCCGTCAGCAGAAGATCCCGCTCTCCATTCGATAAAAAGCGTTTCAGTTGTTCATTGGTAGAGTCTATGGTATCAAAGTGACGATGTTCCATTGGCCGCCTGCTTTCTTAACTCACCCTTGCGAATTTTACCACTGATGGTTTTCGGCATGGAACTGACAAATTCCACTCCGCGCAGCCATTTATATTCCGCTAAACGGCTGTTGCAGAAGTCCTTCAGTTCCTTTTCCATGGCTGTACTCGCCTCGAAGTCTGGAGACAAGAGCACTGCTGCTCGAATTGCCTGCCCACGAAGGGGATCCGGTACTCCAAAAACAGAACATTCCTGTACTGCCGGATGTTCCAGCAGTACATGCTCCACTTCATAAGGGCCGACCCGGAAGCCACCGGTCTTAATAATGTCATCAAATCTGCCGTGGAACCAGAAGTGACCGTCTTCATCCTGCCATGCAGCATCACCGGTGTGGTATACTCCACCCCGCCATACATAGCTGTACTGGCCTTCATTATCCAAATATCCGACAAAAATACCTGCCTGCGTGCCTTCTTCCGGAGGAAGCACACACACTTCACCGATTTCGCCCGGAGGCACTTCCTTCCCATCCCGATCCAAAAGTCGGATCTGGTAGAAAGGAGATGGAGTTCCCATCGAGCCTTCTACTGCATCCCAACCACAAAAGTTTGCCATCAAAAGGGTGGTCTCTGTCTGTCCATAGCCTTCTGCCAAAGGGATCCCTGTTTTTTCCGTGAACTTGCGAAATACTTCCTTTGCCAACATTTCGCCGGCTGTGGACGCATGCTTCAAACTGGGCATTTCAGGAACACCTTTACGAACCAGATAACGATACACTGTCGGAGGTGCACAGAAGGAAGTAACGCCATATGTATTGATCACCGTACAAAGCTGCTTTGGATCAAAGTTATCGAAATCGCAGACCATAACGGCACTGCCTACCAGCCACTGACCATAGAGCTTTCCCCAGGAGGCCTTGGCCCAGCCGGTTTCTGCCACAGTAAAGTGCAATCCCTGATCCTCTGCCTGCTGCCAGTATTTTGCCGTCACAATATGAGCCAGCGGATAACGATGATCGTGAATGACCGCTTTTGGGTTTCCGGTTGTGCCGGAAGTAAAATAAATCACCATAGGATCATCGGCTTTTGTCTCCACTCGTTCCCATTCTGCAGACGCTGTCTCCAAGTCCCGATTCAGATTGCGAAAGCCCTCTGTATCCTGCTGTACTGTCCACAGGCAGCAATGCATAGAAAGCTGCTCCAAAGCAGCCAAAACCCGTTGAGGCACCTGATCCTGTGTGGTGCAGATGATCCCCTTTACCTGTGCCGTCTGCAGTCGGTAGATCAGATCCGCCTCTGTCAGCATATGGGTAGCTGGAATCAGTACCGCTCCCAGCTTATGCAAAGCCAGTGCACAGATCCAATACTCGTAGTGTCGCTTCAAAATCACCATGACCCGGTCGCCTTTACCGATCCCTGCATGATGAAAAACATTGGCTGCCTGATTGCTCTGTCTTGCCATTTCTTCAAAGGAAAAGATTTTCTCCTGTCCTTCGGTATTGCACCAGACCAGAGCCCGTTTCTCCGGCTCAGCCTCTGCGATGGCATCCACCACATCATAGGCAAAGTTGAAATTTTCCGGATAACGAAGGGAAAAGTATTTTAAGCGTCCTTGTTCATCCAACTGCTCTGTGCAGAATTTCTTATACATGCTCATGTTCGTTCACCCATTTCTGTCCCATGGTCCGCAAGCGCTCATAGCGTTTTTGCAACAGTTCCGGCTCCCGGCTCAAGGACTGCAGTTCCTCCCGGATCTCCTGCCTCAACTGTCGGTAAAAAGCTTCGCTTCCCAAATCGTTTTCGGGTATGATCCGTTCAATTACAGAAAAATGCTTGGCATCTTCTGCAGTCAGCTTCAGGCTTTCTGCCGCCAACTCCGCTTTGGAGGCATCTTTCCAAAGAATACTGGCACAGCCCTCCGGGGAGATAACGGAATACACTGCATTCTCCAGCATCCAAACTCGATCGGCTACGGCCAAAGCCAAAGCTCCGCCGCTGCCTCCCTCTCCGATGAGGATGGTCAGCACCGGAACACAGAGGGTAGAAAGCTCCATAAGATTCTCTGCAATAGCCTGCCCCTGCCCCCGCTCTTCCGCACCGATTCCACAATAGGCACCAGAAGTATCCACCAGACACAGTACCGGACGACCGAATTTTTCCGCCTGTTTCATCAGACGCAGAGCTTTACGATAACCTTCCGGATTGGGCGCTCCACTGTTGCGGGCTGCCCTTTCTTTTGCGGAGTGACCTTTTTCAATTCCGATGACCGTAAGCGGCTGATCCTGCAGCAGAGCAATGCCACCCACCACCGCCGGATCATCGCCGAAACGGCGATCCCCGTGAAATTCATAAAATTCCGTAAAAAGATTCCGGATATAGTCCAATGTCGAAGGGCGCTTGCTGCTTCGAGCCAAGCGAACTCGATCATAGGCTGTTGCTGTCATGGGTCATTCCTCCATTGTGGATTCTAAGCAAAGCAGCGATCCGCTGTCTCTGCTGATTTCTGGGCACAATGGCGTCGATAAAGCCATGCTCCAGCACAAACTCTGCTTTTTGAAATCCCTTAGGCAGAGTTTTCTTTGTTGTCTGCTCTATTACTCTGGCTCCGGCAAAGCCAACCGTAGCACCCGGTTCCGCCAGAATGATATCGCCTTCCATTGCAAAGCTGGCAGTAACACCACCTGTAGTAGGATCGGTCAATACGGTCAGGTATAACAGCCCTGCATCGCTGTGTCGTTTGACTGCTGCACTGGTTTTAGCCATCTGCATCAGAGACAAAAGACCCTCCTGCATTCTTGCTCCGCCGGATACGGTAAAGCCTACTACCGACAGCCGCCGCTCGATGGCGTACTCAAACAATCGTGTGATTTTCTCACCTACAGCAGCTCCCATACTTCCCATCATAAAATAGGGCTCCATAATAAACAGACAGCAGGGCTGACCTGCAATGGAAGCGCAGCCGCAGAGAACAGCCTCCTGTTCTCCGCTGACCGAGCGGGCACTTTCCAATTTACTGCCATAGCCGGGAAACGCCAGCGGGTCTGTTGATTCCAGCTCAGAAAAGAGCGGGCGAAAGCTGCCCTTATCCACCAGAAAATGCAGGCGTTGACGCGCCTTTATACGAAAGTGATGACCGCAGCTACAGCACAGCTGATTGGCCCACAACTTGCTTAAAGCCGTACTTTTTCGGCAGTTCGGACAGAGTTTTTCCGGTTCTCCCGCATCCTGCTGTAGGGGAGCCGCACTGCGGCCGCCCTTTTCCAACTCGTTTTTTGGTTTATGTAAAAAATTCAGAAAAGCCACAGAATCACCTGTTTCCCATAAAAGTAAGATCATAGCTGCCGCTCATAAAGCGTTCATCGCTGATAAGGGCCAGCTGTTCTTCGATATTGGTGGAGATTCCCTCTGCAACCAGCTCACACAATGCTGCCTTCATCTTGCGAAGAGCCTCTTCCCGTGTTCCTGCCCGAACGATCAGTTTGCCCAGCAGCGAGTCATAATACGGTGTCACTACTGTTCCGGGGATCAGGCAGCTGTCAAAGCGCACATTGGGTCCTCCCGGAACATGGAGCAGTCCCAGCTTACCGCAGCCTTGCGCATTGATACGGCACTCAATGGCGGAGCCATCCAGCCGTACTTCTTCCTGCTTCAGCTCCAAAGGAATCCCTGCTGCAATGCGGATCTGCCATTTGACCAGATCCATACCGGTCAGCATCTCCGTCACACAGTGCTCCACCTGAAGGCGGACATTCATCTCCATAAACCAGAATTGTCCCCGACCGTCCAGAAGAAATTCCAGCGTTCCTGCCCCTACATAGTCAATCGCTTTCACTGCCTGTATAACCTTTTGGATCAGGTCTGTACGCAGCTCCTTGCTGACCGCCGGGGAGGGAGTTTCTTCGATCAACTTTTGATTTCGCCTTTGCAGAGAACAGTCCCGTTCCCCAAGACAGAGTACCCTGCCGCTTTCATCTGCCATGATCTGCAATTCCACATGGCGAGCAGGATAAAGATATTTCTCCAGATACACAGAACCATCTCCGAAAGATGCAAGACCTTCCGCCACCGATTGATTCCATGCTCCCTCCATTTCTGCTTCGGAACGAACCAAACGGATTCCTCTGCCGCCACCTCCGGCGCAGGCCTTCAGCATCACCGGATAGCCAATGACTGCGGCTTTTTCTTTGGCTTCGATCCAACTGTTCAAAGGAAGTGTTCCTGGAATGACCGGCAGACCAGCCGCTGACATTTTTTCTTTCAGCAGCGCTTTATCGCTCAGCTCCTCCATGGTTTTGGGATTCGGACCAATAAAGACGATCCCATTCTTTGCACACAGAGCAGCAAAATGGGCATTTTCCGACAGGAAACCGTATCCCGGGTGGATAGCCTGTGCACCGGAAAGGAGAGCCGCGGAGAGAATCCGCTCCTCATTGAGATAGCTGTCTGCTGCTTGCGCCGGGCCAATACAATAGCTTTCATCTGCCAGCGCCACATGGAGAGCATTTTCATCTGCCTGAGAATACACGGCAACTGTGGAAATACCCATTTCCTTGCAGGCACGGATGATTCTTACGGCAATCTCGCCCCGATTGGCAATGAGAATTTTGGAAAACATCAGTTACCCTCCTGTTACTGCAAAGGAAAATTCGCCGCTGACGCAAACTTTTCCGTTTACTAAAGCCCTTCCCTCCGCAAAGTAGAAGGGATGCTTTGCCCGCTTGATCCGGCAGCAGGTTTCGATGGTATCTCCGGGACGAACCGGATGGCGGAAGCGAACCTTATCCAAACCGGCATATAAAGGCAGCTGACCCTCTTTCAGTCCATCACTCAGCAGCACACAGGCCGATTGAGCCAAAATCTCACAATGAATAACTCCCGGCACCAGCGGCTGCCCGGGAAAATGTCCCTGCAGAAAAAACTCATCGCCCCGCACCTGATATGTACCGTGAGCCTCTTCGCCCACCTTCCAGACACTGTCCAACAGAAGCATCGGCTCTCGATGGGGTAAGATCTGTTTGATTTCTTCTCTCAGCATCTGTTTACCCCCCAATGCGGAACAATGGTGTTCCATATTCGACGACTTGGCCATTGCTGACACAGATTTCATGGATAACGCCGTCTGTTTCCGCAGTGATCTCGTTCATCAGCTTCATTGCTTCGACAATACAAAGCGTCTGTCCCTTTTGAACCCGTTCCCCCACATGTACAAAGGGATCTGCATTTTCTGCAGGGGCAGCATAGAATACACCGACCATCGGTGAAAGTACCATTTCTCCCGATGGAGCCACCACATTACTGTTCTCCGAAACAGCTGCACTGACTGTCTGCAAAGCCGGAGCTGCACTTGGTGCCGCCATACGCTCCAGACGAACCACCCGATTGTCTTCCTTGATTTCCAAGCCGGTCAGGCCAAGTTCACTCATAAGGCCTGCATATTTTCTGATATCGTTCTCATTCATTGCTTACACCTTCCGGAAGGCCAGACAGGCGTTATGCCCACCAAAGCCCAAAGAATTGGACATAGCCAATGTGATTGGCGCTGTCATTGCCTGATTGGGTATATAATTCAGATCGCAATCCGGATCCGGCTCTTTCAGATTGATTGTCGGCGGCAGAATTCCGCTTTCCAACGCTTTCAGACAGGCAATGGCTTCTATTGCACCTGCGGCTCCTAACATGTGACCTGTCATGGATTTGGTTGAGCTGACAAAGGCTTGATCCGCTGCTGTTCCCAATGCAGTACGAATGGCCAAGGTCTCCGTAGAATCGTTCATAGGAGTTCCCGTACCATGAGCGTTGATGTAAACACAATCACTTTCGCTGTATCCCGCCTCCGTCATGGCGGCACTCATGGCTTTTGCAGCACCTTTGGCCTCTGGGTGGGGAGCTGTCATGTGATAAGCATCACAAGTAGAACCGTATCCACAAACTTCGCCGTAGATTTTAGCACCACGAGCCTTGGCGTGTTCATATTCCTCCAACACCAGCGCAGCCGCACCTTCACCGATTACAAAACCGCCTCTGCGGCGATCAAAGGGCAGGGAGGCTGCATTGGGATCTTCTGATACCGATAAAGCCTGCATATTGATAAAGCCAGCCATCCCCGAAGGACTGATTGCCGCCTCGGCGCCACCGGCAATGATTGCATCCGCATAGCCGTGGCGAATTGTCCGCAAAGCCTCGCCAATGGCATTGGAACCGGAGGCACAAGCGGTCACTGCCGGCATCGCCGCAGCTTCACAGCCAAAACGAATGGCAATCAGGCCTGCTGCCATGTTGGGAATCATCATCGGTACAAACAAAGGGGAAACGCGTCGAGGTCCCTTTTCTCTCAGCTTTTCCAGCTCTGCTTCAATCGTTTGAATTCCACCGATACCGGCCCCAAAAGAAACGCCCAGGCGTTCCGGTGGGAGAGTTCCCACGATACCGCTTTCTTCTACGGCCTGTGTAGCTGCAGCCAGGGCATACTGTGCGTAAAGGTCGCTGCGAAGTGTGTCTGCTTTTTCCATATACTGCCGCGGATCAAACTGTTTGACCTCTGCAGCCAGTTTCGCTTTGTAGTTGCTGGTATCAAAG
>JAGALG010000086.1 GCA_017848075.1 Oscillospiraceae bacterium
CGAAAGGCAGTCGGATCTTTCCGTCTTCAATGCGGTATTTCAGAGCATCGCTTTTATACAGATCCACCGGCAGGAACTCAAAGCCTCGCTGCAGCATCTCGTAAGCTGTCTGCAATGCGACAAACTGCTTATCCTCCTTATCGGTCATGTCCATACCTTTGGCCTTCAGCTCCTTCATACGGAATTTGACCATCTCCTTGCCCTGCATAACGGTCTGAGCATCAAAGTCGTCACCACGAACCGTAAACATGGCCGCATAGTAGGCCAGCGGATGATGGATCTTGTACCAGCACAAACGAATCGCCGCAATAACATAAGCGGCAGCGTGGGCTTTCGGGAACATATACTTGATCTTGAAACAACTGTCAATGTACCACTGAGGCACATCGTGAGCCTTCATCTCATCAATATGCTCCTGTGTCAGCAGTTTTGGGGCCTTACCCTTTCGTACGATCTCCATGATTTTGAAGGACATGGAAGAATCTACGCCGTGGTAGATCAGATAGGTC
The DNA here is from genome assembly GCA_017848075.1 of Oscillospiraceae bacterium. Lineage (GTDB taxonomy): Bacteria > Bacillota > Clostridia > Oscillospirales > Ruminococcaceae > Negativibacillus. The sequence continues at coordinate 510 of JAGALG010000086.1, forward strand.
ATAATACTGTCACGGGTACCAATTACTTCCGAAATGGTACAGGTGCCGTTTTTGATCAGATCCTGCGCATTGCCCAGCCATACATCGGTACCGTGAGACAGACCAGAGATCTGCAGCAGGTCGGAGAATTTGGTTGGTTTACAATCCATCAGCATTTGCCGTACAAAAGGCGTACCCATTTCCGGAATGCCCAATGTGCCGGTTTCACACATGATGTCTTCGGCTGTGACCCCCAAAGCCTCCGGAGAAGTGAACAGGCTGTAGATCAGCGGATCGGAAGTATCAGCGTCATTGGCGTCAATACCGGTCAGATCTTCCAAATGCTTGTAGAGGGTCGGTACATCGTGTCCCAGAATATCCAGCTTCAGAATGGTATCGTGAAGGGAGTTAAAGTCGTAATGGGTGGTGACGATATCGGATTTGACATCGTCTGCCGGGTGCTGAACCGGAGTAAAGTCATAAACATCATAGTTGCTTGGTACAACAACCATACCGCCCGGATGCTGGGAGGTGGTGCGTTTTACACCGGTACAGCCGATGGAAAGGCGGTTTTCTTCCGCTTTGTGGAAGACCTTTCCCCGCTCATCCAGATATTTTTTTACATAGCCGTAAGCTGTTTTATCCGCTACCGCACCAATGGTACCGGCTTTGAATACATGGCTGCTGCCGAACAGTTCCTCGGTGTATTTATGAGCTCTCGCCTGATATTCACCAGAGAAGTTCAGGTCAATATCCGGCGATTTATCGCCATGGAAGCCGAGGAAGGTCTCGAAAGGAATGTCGTGGCCGTCCCGTTTCAGGGCTGTCCCGCAGTGAGGGCAGTCCTTCGGCGGCAAGTCAAAACCGGAACCTACGGAGCCATCGGTGATAAACTCACTGTACTTACAGTTCGGACAAACATAGTGAGGAACCAGCGGGTTTACCTCGGAAATGCCCGCCATGATCGCAACAAAGGAAGAACCAACCGAACCTCGGGAGCCAACCTTGTAGCCGTTGTCTACAGATTTTTTTACCAGCTTCTGTGCAATGATGTAGAGCACTGCAAAGCCGTGTTTGATAATGGAATCCAGCTCCTTGGAAAGACGGGCAGATACCAACTCCGGCACCGGATCACCAAACATTTCTTTGGCATTGCGCCAGCAGATTTCTTTCAATTCCTCCTCAGCACCCTCAATGGTTGGAGTGAAAGTGCCGTTGGGGAAGGCACGAACCGGCTCGATCCAGTCAGCCACCAGATTCGTGTTCTCGACAACGATTTCATAAGCCTTTTTCGGCGGCAGATAGTTAAACTCTGCCAGCATTTCATCCGTGGTTCGCAGATACAAAGGAGCCTGATCGTCTGCATCTTCAAAGCCCTGTCCTGCCATGAGGATAGCACGGAAGATCGCGTCCTCTTTCTTCATAAAGTGGACATCACCGGTAGCCACTACCGGAATATGGAGGTAGTCGCCCAGCTTAATGATGGTCTTATTGAATTCGATCAGCTCATCCATGCTCTTGACCGTACCGTTGCGGAGCATAAACTCGTTATTGCCCAAGGGCTGAACTTCCAGGAAGTCGTAAAATTTGGCAATATCGCAAAGCTCACGCCAGCTCTTTCCTGCCACAATGGCACGGAACAGCTCGCCAGCTTCACAGGCAGAGCCAACGATCAGGCCTTCCCGGTGTTTGATCAGCTCCGATTTTGGGATCAGCGGGCGGCGTTTGTAATACTTCAGGTGGGACATGGAAACCAGCTTGTACAGATTCTTCAGGCCCACATTGTTTTTCACCAGAAGAATCTGGTGTGTGTATTTCAGTTTTGTCGGGTCACTGGAACCCAGTGCTGTATTAATGGCCTGCAAACTGTCTGCCTTGCCCTCGCTCTGCAGAAGTTCCATCATTTTTATAAAGATTTTCGCCAGCACCGCAGCATCGTCGCAGGCACGGTGATGATTGAAATCGCCGCATTTCAGATATTCCGCCACGGTGTTCAGTTTATGATTTTTCAAATTCGGGAACATGGCGCGGGCCATCGTTACTGTATCCGCATAAGTGTGGTCAAATTCCAGACCGCAGCGGCGGTAGGACTGCCGCAGGAAGCTGGTATCAAACTCCGCATTATGAGCCACCAGAACAGCGTTTTCACCTACAAAGTTTCGCCATGCTTCAATGGCTTCTTTCTCTTTTGGAGCGTTGCGCACCATTTCATCGGTGATGCCGGTCAGCTCCACAATGTTGGCCGGAATGGCTTTTTCCGGATTAACAAAGGTATTGAAACTTTCCAAAACCTGTCCGTCCCGAACCCGAACGGCACCGATCTCGGTGATGCGCTCACTGCTTGGGGAAAGGCCGGTGGTCTCCAGGTCAAAGATGATGTATTCGCCGCTGAAAGAGCGTTCCTCCTGTCCTTTGACTGCAGCGATCATATCATCAACAAAGTAAGCCTCCACACCATAGATGACCTTGAAATCATCCCACTTGTCGCTGAGATACATAGCATCCGGGAAGCTCTGGCACACACCGTGGTCGGTGATGGCAATGGCCGGATGTCCCCAATCGTGGGCCTGCTTCACCAAATCAGTAACGGAAGCCATACCATCCATGGAGGACATGTTGGTGTGCAGATGCAGTTCCACCCTCTTCTTCTGGGCGTTGTCCTTTTTCTTCATCTTGGACACCAGCATGATATTGCGAGGTGTCACGGTCACATCGTGCTCGTATTTATCAAAGGCTGCGTCGCCCTGCACGATCAGGGTATTGCCCA
>JAGALG010000087.1 GCA_017848075.1 Oscillospiraceae bacterium
CAACAACTCACATTAAGAAAGCCTGCAACAATATTACGGTTCGTCTGACAGGCGGTATTTTCAAAAATGGATTTAATTTGGTAGAAGAAATCGTTGGCAGCGGCAGTAGGGTTTACCTGAACGGTCTGCTGGCCTCTGGTTCCTGCTACTGGCAGGGCGACAAAATGATCGTTCTCACCGAAGGACAGACCAAAATCACCGGCGGCGATGTGACTGTTGCTCCACCTTGCACCCATCCAAGTGAGAAGCTGAGCTATGAGGACAACGAGGATGGTACCCATTCCGTCACTTGCAGCTGCGGCTACACGGTTGAGGCGGAAAACCATAGCTTTGGTACATCTGGCACCTGCGCTTGCGGTGCGGAGGCTGTGCTGCAGAGTACCATCAACGGCGAGGTTGCTTATTACATGACCATGGAAGAAGCCATCTCTGCAGTTGCTTCCGCAGCGGAAAGCAACAATGCTGTAGTGACCCTGCTGCAGGATGTGAGCGACTTGACCGAGATCATCGAGATCACAAGCGGCGTATTCACCCTTGATTTGAATGGTCATTCCATTACTGGCACTTCCAGTGAGGAGTTATTGAAGATTAACGGTTCCGTAACCTTAACGATCACCAGTTCCAAAGAGGGAGGCACGCTCTCTGCTTCTGGTTCGTGTTTGGCCGTGTTTGAAGGCAGCGTGACAGCAAAGAATATTAAATTGATTAATAAAGAAGATACTCACTTTACAGCTGCTTTTACAAATGGTTATGTTGCGGATGAGAAGCCCAAACTGAAACTGGAAAATGTCGTTATTGAAGCTGGATACCTTGCTGTCGGTGCATATGGGGACGGTACCACAGAGATCTTCGGAGGCAGTATCAATGGTAAAAATGGAGATGTTGATGGTGCCGCGCTCCTCCACGAAGGTGTTACCTTCCCTGAGGGAATTTCCTCTGTTGGTGGTGACTTGAAGAATTTCCTTGCCGATGGTATGGCATACTGGCAGGGCGGTAAGATGATCGTCCTCACCGAAGGACAGACCGAAATCACCGGCGGCGATGTGACTGTTGCTCCACCTTGCACCCATCCAAGTGAGAAGCTGAGCTATGAGGACAACGGTGACGGCACCCATACGAAGAAATGCTCCCAGTGCGCTTATGAGCAAAGCGAAGCCCACACAACTCCTCCGGTCTACTCCGCAGAGGGTGCGGTTCTTAGCGCTCAGTGCGGCAGCTGTAAAGCTGAATTAGGCAGCCTGACCCTGACAGCGCCGGAAGGCCTCGAATACGAAAACAAGGATAAAGTTGTTAGCGTGGAAGGCAGCATCCCTAATGTAGCGACTCCGGAAGTTCGCTACAGCGGCGACCGCAAAAATGTCACCGAAGAGGGCTTCACGGCAAGCATCACTTTGGGCGATGCGACAGCAAGTCTGAATGTGAAGATTCAGAAAACATATTTGGCAAAGCCGAGCTATACAGTAGAGTCTAAAAGTAAGGTTTATGACGGCACAGATGTGGTTCACGGCGGCGTGAAAACATTGATTTACGAAACCAAGGGTGGAAATACGGTTATCACTCTGCCGAACGAGAAACATGAGGCGACGATTCGTTACAAAACCCCGGATGTAGGTACGAAAAAAACAGTGGTCTATATCGCTACCACAACGGATGAAGAATGGCTGAAAAACTATGATGTTCACTATAATGGAATAGTCAATAATATTGGCACAGATTTTAGCATCACAGCTCGTCCGATCACGGTAATGCCGGAAACACAGGTAGTGGAGATCGGTGCAGCAGCCCCAACAACAGGCAAAGTATCCGTCAGCGGTGAATACGGCCTGGTAGAGGGTCATAGCATCAGCGTGACCTTGGAAGCTGCTGATACTGCTGCTATCGGCGCAAAAGCGCTGAACATCGCTACCGTTACCATTTTGGATAAAGAGGGTAAGGATGTAACAGCAAACTATGCGATTACCAAACAGGCCGGAACCCTGTCTGTTGTTGAGCATGTTCACCAGTGGACAGCTGCGGCAGATGATGCTGCCAACACCATCACTCTGACCTGTCAGAAGGACAACTGCACCATCACGGATAAGAAAGTGGTATACACTCTGACTGCGCCAACGGATGCTGTTTATGACGGCAGCACTCACGGTGCAAGCGTGACGGTAGTGCCTGAAAATGAGCACAACAGCTACACCCTGCAGAACGCCAGCGACATGATTTCTGCAGGCGAGAAAACAGCAACCCTGACAGTGGAAGGCCAGAGCGTTTCCATCGACTACAGCGTTGCAAAACGGCCGCTCACCATTCGGGTGAAGGATCAGAGCATGACCTACGGTCAGCCGTTTGCAGCCGATTTGAATATGCTGGAAGTAACAAGCGGTTATCTGGTTTCCGGCGATGTGCTGGCTGCTGTGACGATTGAGACAGAGGGCAGTGCTGTGGGCACACACAGCCTGACAGCAAGCGGCCTCATGATCAGGAAAGAAGGCAAGGAAGTTCAGGGCAACTACGACATCACTTATGCCGCAGGTACTCTGACCATTACAGCCAAAGCATTGACCGATCCGACCATCAGCGGTGTGGAGGCAAGCTACACTTACAGTGGCAGCCCGATTCAGCCGACAGTAAGTGTCAAAGACGGCGACACGGAGCTGGTTCTGAACAGAGATTACACTGTGACCTACGGCAACAATACGACTGTTTCTGAGGGCGGCTCTGTGACTGTAGCGTTCCAGGGCAACTACAGCGGTGAACAGACCCTGACCTTTGCGATCGAGAAAGCAAATCCAAGCTATGATGCTCCGAATGATCTGACAGCAACTTACGGTCAGCAAATGTTAGAAGTAGAGCTGCCAAGTGGTTGGGTTTGGGTCAAGCAATATGATTTGGTTGGTACAGTAGGTACTCAGAGCCACGAAGCAGTCTTTACTCCAAGCGATAGGGAAAACTACAACAGTGTGACGGTTCCCCTGAGCGTAAAGGTGGAGAAAGCAATGCCGGGCCACAGCGAGGGTTATGAAATCCCGGATAGCCTAACAGCAACTTACGGCCAGACCTTGTCTGAAGTGGCACTGCCAAGTGGCTGGACTTGGGACGAACCAAATGCTTTGGTTGGCTTATTCGGTATGCAGGATCATAAAGCGACCTTCACCCCAAGTGATACAGAAAATTACAAGACTGTTTCTTTGGTAATGCGAATCTGGGTTGATCCAGCGACCCTGACGGCAGAGGATTACACTGCTCCAACAGCGAAGGATCTGACCTATAGCAACGAAGAGGTGGAACTGATCTCCGCTGGTTCTGTTAAGGTAGAGGGCATGACCTTCTTCTACAGCGTGGACGGCGGCAACACCTGGAGCGAGGAAATCCCAACCCAGAAGAATGCCGGTTCCTGCACTGTCAAGTGGAAGCTCAGCGGAAACGAAAACTATAACGAAGTAGGCGGCGAACTCAGCGCAGGCATCAAGAAGAAAGTTCTGGGCTGGTACAGCGGCGATCTGAGCGCTTCCAAGGCAGCCGGCGAAACGGGCGAGGCTCCGGTTTATGGTAGCCTGTCTGTGATCGGTTTGGCTCCAAATGACAGCATCGGCTTCAACGGCGGCCTGATGCAGACCAAAGGTCTGGCAGCTGTGACCGCTCCGGGCACTTACACTGTTCAGGTAGTTCCTGTAGGCCAGTGGACACTGGAAGGTGCTTCTGCACAGAACTACGAGCTGCCAAGCGAGTATCCAAGCATCAGCGCTGTGATCAACCCGGTAGTTGAGAATCAGTGGACTCCGGATGCCGATGAGAGCAATGTTCTCTATAAAGCCGTGATCGAAGACGGTGTTTCCCTTGTTCCGGCAGGACTGCTCTACAGACCGTATCGCAATCCGGCAGAGGTCGAGGCGAAAATGTTGGAGGCTGTGGTACAGCAGAACAGCTCCATTGTGGAGAACAATACTGCGGTTTACGATGTGACTCTGCTGGTTTGCAAGGACGGCGGTACAAGCTGGAACAAGCTGATAGCCGCAGACTTCCCGGCAGAGGGCATTGAGATCCGTCTGCCTTATCCGGAGGGCAGCGATGCTTCCTACCAGTTCTATGCAGCCCATATGTTCACAGAGGCAGAGAACGGCCACGCAGTCGGTGAGCTGGAATATCCAAGCGTAAGCAGGGATGAAAGCGGTATCCGCATGGTACTGGGCGGTCTGTCTCCAGTGGCTGTTGCATGGGTGGAAACATCGGGAGAAGGAACTCCTCCGACTGTGGCTCCTGAAATGGAGATTGAAAAAGAAAAAGAATATCGTGTGAAAGTGGAAAAAACCGAGAACGGCGATGTGGACGCAAGCCATCGCTACGCAGTTCGCGGCGAAAAAGTTACTCTCAGCGTGGAAGCAGACAAAGGCTTCCAGCTGGAGGAACTGAAAGTACGGACAGCCAAAGGCAAGGCAGTGAAAATGACCGTGGAAGGCAACGGAGAATACAGCTTCCGTATGCCGGAC
>JAGALG010000088.1 GCA_017848075.1 Oscillospiraceae bacterium
AGGAGGTCTGATATGCTGAACGAATGGAAAGAATTTCAGGCCTATACAAAGCCGGTGGATTACACCGCTGTAAGCAAAAGGGATACCACCTACATGGGACGATTCACCTTTGACACCCTGATGGACTTCGAGGGACTGTCCCGTGTGCTGACGATCCTCGCAAGAGGCTACCTGTTCCACACAGAGGATGGGTCTCTGGTTGCATCACCACGGGAGAATATGGACTACGCCCACCGTGCGCTGTGTGCATGGTGCAGTATCCAAGACAAGAAAAAAGCCACGCCCAGAGAGGCGTGGCAGTTCGACAGTAATTTTTCTGGATTGCATGATGAATTTCCAGAACTGGTGGACAAGCAAGGCAGAGGCTGGTTTTATCGGCATGTCCACAATATTGCGGATTTTGTATTCGCCCATCTCGATGTGACCAGCAAAGCCGCACAGGATAAATGTCTTTTGATTCAGAAAGGCTTTGATGCGGCATGGCGAAAGAAAGTCATCCAGTTCCAGACGCCGATTTTTTCTCCAGGCACAAAGGGCCAATGGATCATGCGCTTTGACGATGCCATTGCCGATGCGCTGGAACTGGGCCCGTTACGCCAAGACGAAGTATCGCTCTCTCCAGAGTTAGAGAACCGGATTGGGCGGATAACGCCGAAGGGAATGCCGCCGGAGGTGATCCCAACGCTGATCTGCTACTATAAGGCCAACAAACCGGAGGATTCCGATTGGGTGGTACTGCCTGTGGCAAACTTTGACGCCTTCTTTGGCAACACCAGTTTTGGTCGCAAGCATCTGAAAATGGTCCCGCAGGAGATCATGGAACGCTCTGATTCCGGCTATGGCGTATGCCGCTATCGGGTTGCAAAGGAATATTTGATACCTTGACCAAAAGCTGCGACTGGCGCCGCAGAACCAACCGCAGCTTTTAGTTTGATTACGGACCGTAGGGATTATAGGAATTGGGATTGCCCACCATCATGTAGCAGAAGACCCTGCTGTTATCGATGGTGACGCCGACGCCGAGGGTATCACAGGCTGCGTTGACCATCGTTTCGAAGTGACCGGGTGAGTTCACCCAGTTGGTGACTGCCTTTTCTGCAATTCGATTTATTCCGGTTCCGACCATAACGGTGAGGTTGGAACCGAACCCATGGGGATACCCACAGGCTATGACGGTCAGACACTCTTCTTTATTTTTATGGGATGTGTTCAGCATGGCGGAGCATTTCTGCGCCGCGTCCATGAGGGACTGGTTGACGATTAGTTCAGAGACGCCGTTTTCTCTGCGAACTTCATTGATGCGATGGATCATCTCTTGCCTGATTTCTTCTATGGTGGGCAGTTCGTTTTCTTCCTGTACCGGAGCCACACCGGTGTATGGTGCATCTGTATCGATTTGGACACCGTCAGCCCAGTACACATTGAATCCGACTTGCTGACCGATGTCACGCAGTTTTACATAGTTCGAACCAGCGATGTTATACGCCGTCATGGACACCTGCTCTCCGTCTACATAGATGTTCTGCCAGGTTGGTTCTGCTGTGATACCTGCGGCCACGGCAGTAGCTCCGCTGAACAACATGGCGCCGCAGAGGATGCCCAGGGCAAAGTCTTTCTTTTTCATAATCAGTTTTCCTCCTCAGACATAATAGAACGACGGACATCTTCACCAGCGTTTTGTTCGCTGCGAAGGTGTCCGTCGTACTTTTTCAGTTCGTGTGCCAGCTGAGTTGCCAGTTTGAAGCCAAAGATGAAACTGTCTAAACCAATTTCGTCTGCCAGCCGGTCTTTTCCGTCAATGATCCGCAGAACCAGCTTGCGCTCTGGCTTGTCCAACACTTCGATTAGTTGCTGATGACAGTCATCCAGTTCCAGCTCAGCTTCTTGGTTTTCATGTGGTGTGTAGAG
>JAGALG010000089.1 GCA_017848075.1 Oscillospiraceae bacterium
CTCCACACTTGGAGGGGGATTTTTTTCAGCGTTTTTTCAGAAGCAGCAGGAGAAGGAACTGCAGCAGAGTCACCAGCAGCGGCCAGCCCAACCCATGAGCCATGTACTCGAACCAGCCCAATCCGCTGGTGCTTAAGCCCCACAGACGGCACACCCAGTCGGAGCAGAGGAAGAACAGAGCGATCTGTACCGGCAATCCCAGCCAAACCCAGCCGGGGGAACAGGGCCGCCGACCTTTCAGCAGAAGCAGCGCTACAGCGCCGCAGCCCACAGCCGCCAATCCGATCCACAGTGGATCCGGCAGCGGAAAGGGCAGAGCAGGCAGCAAAAGAAAGAGCAGCACAAAGCTCAAAGCGCCGCAAAGAGCGCCCAGCAGCAGGGAGCGAACAGATTGTTTCATGGCAAGACCTCCAGTCGGGGGATTTTCTTATCATAATTGCGTATGCAATTATGATAGCATATCGGGCCGAAGAGGACAAGAGCTGCCCCAAAATCCACGAAAAAAGCCAAAGAAGCGCCCATCCTCCTTCCGGAAGCGTTGGCTTTCCTGTTAGAATATGTTATAATAAAATGAGATTCAATTGGAACCTTGCAATCCGAAAAAGAAAGAGGTGTCTTTATGGACGCTTTGCTCCTTGCAATGAACGCAAAATATATTCATACCAATCTGGCGGTGCGCTACCTGAAGGAATACGCTCGTCAGCACGGAATTTCCGGCGTAGACTTTGCCGAATATACCATCAACAACCACCTGCCTTTTCTCATCGATCAGGTCTACCGCAGACGGCCGAAGCTCCTGCTGCTCAGCTGCTACATCTGGAATGTAGAGCAGATGATGGATTTGGCGGCGGAGTACAAGCTGATCGCCCCGGACTGCATCATCGTCGCCGGCGGCCCGGAGGTCAGCTACAACAGCCGACAGGTGCTGCAGGAGAACCCAGCCATTGATCTGATCCTTTCCGGCGAAGGAGAGAAGCCCTTCGTCCAGCTGATGGAGCATTTCCAGGGCAAGCGCCCCTTGGAGGAGGTTCGCTCCCTGACCTATCGACGGGACGGCGAGATTCTGGAAACCCCTTGGGAAGAGGAGATCGATTTGGCAGAGCTGCCCTTTGCCTACATGGATCTGGCGGAGCTGGATCACAAGATCTGCTACTTCGAGAGTATCCGCGGCTGTCCCTTCCGCTGCAGCTATTGTCTCAGCTCCATCATCAAAACCGTGCGCCACATGCCGCTGGAGCAGGCCTGCGCCTATCTGCAGATCTTCCTGGATGCCAAAGTGCCCCAGGTCAAATTCGTGGATCGCACCTTCAACTGCAAGAAAGAGCATGCCATGGGCATTTGGAAATACCTTGCGGAGCATGACAACGGCGTGACCAACTTCCATTTCGAGCTGACCGCCCATCTGATGGACGAGGAGATGCTGAACTTCCTCTCCACGGTCCGACAGGGCTTGTTCCAGTTTGAGATCGGCGTCCAGTCCACCAACGAGGACACCATTCGGGAGATTCACCGAAGCACCTCCACCCAGCGCTTGCTGGACATCTGCCGCCGCATTGACAGCCATAAAAACATCCACCTCCATCTGGACTTGATCGCCGGTCTGCCCTACGAGGATCTGAACAGCTTTGGCCGCAGCTTCGATCAGGTCATGGCCATTCGCCCCCAGCAGATGCAGTTGGGCTTCCTGAAGATCCTGAAAGGCTCTCCCATGGCTCAGAAGGCCGAGGAATACGGCATCGTTTACAGCAAAAAAGCGCCCTTCCAGACCTATTCCACCAAATGGATCAGCTACGATGATATGATGATCCTGAAGGACATGGAAGAAATGGTCGAGACCTATTACAACAGTGGCCTTTTTGCCCGCACGATCTTATATGTGCTGGAGCAGGAGCCCAGCGACTTTGCCTTCTTCCGGGATATGGGCCGCTACTATGTGGAACAGGGCTGGCATCTGCGCAGTCCCGGCCCGGAGGAAAAATGGACCATTCTGCGGGACTTCTTCCTGAGCCGCCGGGAGGACAACCGGGAGAAACTGCCTCTCTTTGAGGATCTGTGTCTCTACGATATTTGCCGTCACGGCAAGCCGAAGAAGCTGCCGGACTGGCTTTCCACAGAGAAAAACCACAGCTACAAGCAGCAGATCAACGCCTTCTTTGACCAGCCGGATACCATTCCGACCCTGCTGCCGGAATACAAGGACGAGCCGGAATGGAAAAAGGTGCAGAAATTGGCTCACCTGCAGGTCTTTTCCTTTGATCCCCACAGTGGAGAGCGAAAGGATACGGCTATCCTCTTTAACTACCGCAATCGGGATCTTTTGGGCAACGCCCGGGAGAGCTGCGTCCGTCTGCTTCCGGCAGATGGAAAAGAGTTGGAAGGGAATTACCAATAGATGGAAATTTTTCCTTGCAAGCTCTTGCAATGTTTTCCAAATTGTGGTAATCTATAGACAGAGAAATTACCACTTTATGGAAAAGATTGACACAGAAGCTGTAAACATGGAGGAAATAGGATGGAACCCAAATTAAAACTACTCATATCAGACGATAACCGGGAATTTTGTAGCCAGTTCTGCGCAGCCATGCAATCCTACGGCTTTGAAACGGCCGTTGTGGGCTGTAACGGCCTCAATCTGCTGGATCGGATCAAGGAATACCGCCCCAATGTGGTGCTGATGAATGTCTTTATGCCCCACCTGGACGCCATTGGGGTGATGAAAACGGTGCTGGCAGGAACGGTAAATCCTCCGCCGATGTTTATGATCATGGTCAATACCGAGAACCCGCTGGTGGAGCGGGAGCTGGTTTGCTCCGGCGCCAGCTATTGTTTCCTGCGGCCCTTCCATGTGGAAATGGCAGCGGAGCGGGTGGTGCAGCTTTGTGGTTGTCAAAGTCCGGCTGTCGCCGCTCTTCCTGACGCCAAGGTGGATCTGGAGCTGATGGTGACGGAGATCCTGCACCAGATCGGTGTTCCGGCCCACATCAAAGGCTATATTTATCTGCGGGATTCCATCATGCTGGCCGTGGAGGACAATACGGTGATCAGCGCCATTACCAAGCAGTTGTACCCCACCATCGCCAAAAGCAACGGCACCACTTCCAGCCGGGTGGAGCGTGCCATTCGTCACGCCATCGAGGTCGCTTGGGATCGGGGCGATGTGGATGTGCTCAATTCCTTCTTTGGCTATACCATTCACAACTCTCGCGGCAAGCCTACCAACAGCGAATTTATTGCTATGATCGCAGACCGCATCCGTCTGCGTCTGAAAACGCTGAAAAACGCATAAACAGAAAAGCCTCCCTCTTGGGAGGCTTTTTTCTTGCCAAATCCCCCAAAACACGCTATGATAGAGCATAGAAAAGGGGAGAGCACTATGAAAAAGCAACAGATTTTGATTATCGACGGACAGGGCGGCAAAATGGGCCGCCAGTTGGCGGAGGCCCTTCTCAGCCATCGGCTGTCGGCGGAGATTCTTGTGGTGGGCACCAACGCCATCGCCACCGCCAATATGCTGAAAGCCGGTTCTGTGCAGGCCGCCACCGGGGAAAACGCCGTCATCGTGGGCAGTCGTCGGGCGACTGTCATCGCAGGCCCCATCGGCATCGTCATGGCCGATGCGCTTTTAGGGGAGATCACCGCTCCCATGGCCGCAGCCGTGGCTCAAAGCGAGGCCTATAAGGTGCTGCTGCCGGTGAACCGCTGTGGACACTATATCGTCGGTGTTGGGGAGCAGAGTCTCAGCGCTCTCATCACAGAGGCCGCAGAAAAAATAGTGGAAGCCCTGCAGAATTGACAAAAAGCGCCGGCTGTGCTATGCTGATAGCAGCATCCGGCTCAAGGCCGGAACCATCCACCCAGTGGAGTCGAACGGTATTTTATAGTATGACACAAAAGCACCATGAAGGTGTCTGTTTTCCGTGCAGCGGAGGAACAGACGCCTTTTTTGTTTGCTGAGAGAGGAGAAACAACATGAAAAACAAGGTACAAAAACTGACCGCCTCTGGTCTTTGTCTGGCGCTGGCTCTGCTGCTGCCCTTCCTGACGGGGCAGATTCCGCAGATTGGAGGAATGCTTTGTCCGATGCACCTGCCGGTGCTGCTTTGCGGTTTTCTCTGTGGAGGCCCATGGGGCTTGGCGGTGGGCGCAGTAGCGCCGCTGCTGCGGAATTTGCTTTTTGGTATGCCGCCGCTGTATCCGACAGCTATTTCCATGTGCTTTGAGCTGGCAGCCTACGGTGCCATTGCCGGCTTCCTCTATCCGAAGATGAAGGAGAAGGGCCTGACGGGAACATACATCACGCTGCTCACAGCCATGCTGCTGGGCCGTATCGTCTGGGCGTTGGTTCGCATGATTTTGATGGTAGGCGGAGCCGCCTTCAGCCTGCCGATTTTTCTTGCCGATGGCTTTATCAATGCCATTCCGGGCATCATTGTCCAGCTGCTCTTGATTCCGCTGCTGGTTCATGCCGTAGAGCGCAGAAAGTAGAGTTTTATAACCATTTTCTGTAATTGTAAGGCTTGCGTAGTTGTGTAGAACACCTCCCTCTGACGAGGGAGGTGCTTTGTGAGTGGTCGCAGACCACATTTCACAAAGCGGAAGGAGAGAGCGAAAAAACAACAATCCCACGCCACGATAGGGCGTGTCCATGCCTTCCCCTTGGGGGGAAGGTGCTTTGCAAGTGACCAAAGGGAACATTTTGCAAAGCGAATGAGGGGTAAAAGTGTTGCTGACACTTTGGTTTCAGCAATTTGCGCCTGAACACCTTGTACTGGACGGGCGGCCCCGTCAAAGAGGCGCCCCATTTTCTTGACGAGAAGAAAATGGGGAAAAGACTCGTCAAGAGGGGGCACCCTTCCGACGGGTTCCCCCTCTTGAATCTCCCCTTCCACCATCGGCCAAAGAGGGGTCACCCTCTTTGGTATCTCCCCAAAAAAGCTGGACAATAACTTCTTAAAACACAAAAATTCCCCCAATCCAACTCAGGATTGGGGGAATTACTTATAAGCGATTGGGTTTGAAAGAAGAATCCTCCCTACTTATTCTTCCGAAACAGAACAATATCGTTGGGAGTACATTCCAAAATATCGCAGAGTTTTTCCAAGGTCAGCAGAGTAATATTGTTATTTTTCTTCAGGCCATCCAATGTTTTATGGTCAATACCGGACTTCAACAATTTATACTGTGAGACACCTTTTCTTTTCATGGTTTCCCACAAAGGACTGAAATCAATCATAACAATCACCACCTTGAATTGGTTCTTGTTATTATGATAAACAGAAAAAGAAAAATTCGGTATTGTGGAGATAATCACAATGTGCTATAATGGGTAATAGAGGGGATAATATTGCTGTAAGCACCGATAAAATAAAAATTCCCCCAATCCAACACAGGATTGGGGGAAAATTTTTTATAA
>JAGALG010000090.1 GCA_017848075.1 Oscillospiraceae bacterium
AAGCACAGGAAAACAAAGAAGCTTGTGCAATCGCTTACCACGGCAACATCGTGGATCTGCTGGAATATGTTCTGGAGCACAACATCCATGTTGACCTGCTGTCTGACCAGACTTCCTGCCATGTTCCATACGACGGCGGTTACTGCCCACAGGGCCTGACCTTCGAGCAGAGAACCGAAATGTTGGCTAACGATCCGGAGGGCTTCAAAGAGCTGGTTAACAAAACTCTCCGCCATCATTACGAGCTCATCTGCAAACTCCATGATGAAGGCACTTACTTCTTCGACTATGGCAACAGCTTCCTGAAAGCAATCTATGATGCCGGAGTTCCTGAAATCTGCCGCAATGGCCATGACGAAGTAGACGGCTTCATCTTCCCATCCTATGTTGAAGATATTCTCGGCCCATGCCTCTTCGACTACGGTTATGGCCCGTTCCGCTGGTGCTGTCTGTCCGGTAAAGAGGAAGATCTGGATGCTACTGACGCAGCTGCAATGGCCTGCATCAATCCGGACGCTCGCTATCAGGACCGTGACAACTGGATCTGGGTTCGTGACGCGAAGAAAAATAAACTGGTTGTTGGTACCCAGTGCCGTATTCTGTATCAGGATGCTTACGGAAGAACCAACATTGCTCTGAAATTCAACGAGATGGTTCGTGAAGGCAAAATCGGCCCTGTTATGCTGGGTCGTGACCACCACGATACTGCTGGTACCGACTCTACCTTCCGTGAAACCTCCAACATCAAAGACGGCTCCAACATTATGGCTGATATGGCGGTTCAGTGCTTCGCTGGTAACTGCGCTCGCGGTATGAGCATGGTAGCCCTCCATAACGGCGGCGGTGTTGGTATTGGTAAATCCATCAACGGCGGCTTTGGTATGGTTCTGGACGGTTCTGAGCGTGTTGATACCATTCTGCGTCTGTCCATGACCTGGGATGTTATCGGCGGTGTTGCTCGCCGTTCCTGGGCAAGAAACGAGCACTCCATTGAGACCTGCATCGAGTTCAACCAGTCCCACGAAGGTACCTACCACATCACTCTGCCATACATCGCAGACGACGAAGTGGTAAAAGCAGCAATTGTATCTGTTAATCAATAAGAAAATCGAAGAAGGGAGCGGCTTGTCCGCTCCCATTCCACAGAAAAGGAGACGAAAACAATGGCAAGAATCATTGAATGTGTTCCAAACTGCTCTGAAGGCAGAAACAAAGAAGTTATCGAATATATTGCTGACGCAGTACGCGCCGTTCCAGGTGTTGTGATCACCGACTATTCCTCCGACGAAAGCCACAACCGTTCTGTTTTCACCATCGTTGGTGACCCGGATCAGATGGCAGAGGCTGCATTCCAGTTCGCAAAAGCTTGTGTAGAAAAAATCGATATGACCAAGCATGAAGGTGCACATCCTCGCATGGGCGCTGTTGATGTTATTCCATTCACTCCAGTAAAAGAAGTGTCCATGGAAGAATGTGTTGAGCTGTCCAAAAAAGTAGCAGAACGCATCTGGACAGAACTGGGTATGCCGGTTACTTTGTACGAAGAATCCTGCACCGCTCCTCACAGAAGAAATCTGGCAGCGATTCGCAAAGGCCAGTTTGAAGCAATGCCGGAAAAACTGAAAGATCCACAGTGGCACCCAGACTATGGCAATCAGGAAATCCATCCAACTGCTGGTATCGTAGCGGTTGGCGCTCGTTTCCCACTGGTTGCTTTCAACATCAATCTGTCCACTTCCGATATTGAGATTGCAAACAAAATCGCAAAAACCATCCGTGAATCCTCCGGTGGTATGAAATGGATCAAAGCCATCGGTGTTATGCTGGAAGACCGTAACATTGCACAGGTTTCCATCAACATGATCAACTACACCAAGACCCCAATGTACCGTGTATTTGAAAATGTTCGTTTCGAAGCAGAACGCTACGGTGTTCACATTGTTGGCTCCGAAGTAATCGGCGTTGTTCCAATGGATGCTATGGTGGATGCAGCAGAGTACTATCTCAAAGTAGAAAACTTCGATAAAGACAGCCAGATCATGGAGAAACACCTCATCTAATGGATAAAGGGAGTGTTTGACAATGAAAGCGGAACTTCTTATAAAAAATATTGGTATGCTGGCAACAGCTACCGGCTCTGCGGCCAAAGCTGGCAACGAGCAGGGCGAAATTACAATACTGAAAGACGCATGGGTCACTGTCAATGACGGTAACATTGCTGCTGTTGGTACAGGAGAAGTAGCAGTGGAAGCAGATAAAGTGATTGACGCCAAAGGTCAGCTGGTAACAGCAGGTCTGGTTGACGCTCACACCCATCTGGTCTTCGGTGGTTGGAGAGCCGATGAACTTGCGCTGAAGCTCCACGGTGTTCCTTATCTGGATATTCTGGCGCAGGGCGGCGGTATTTTATCCACCGTTCGCAGCACCAGAGCAGCCAGTGAAGACGAACTTTGTGAAAAAACCGCAGCCGTTCTGGACGAGATGCTTTCTTTGGGCACCACCACCTGCGAAGCAAAAAGCGGCTACGGCCTCAATATGGAGACGGAGCTGAAACAGCTGAATGTGGTAAAACGCCTGAACGAAAGTCAACCCGTAGAGTTGGTGTCCACCTTTATGGCAGCTCATGCGGTTCCACAGGAATATAAAGAAAACCGTGAGGAATATATCCGTCAGATCATCGAAGAAATGATCCCTTATGTTGCTGAGCATAAGCTGGCGAAATACTGCGACATCTTCTGTGAGACCGGTGTATTTACCCCGGAAGAATCCAGAAAAATTCTTCTCGCAGCCAGACAGTATGGTTTGGAGCCAAAAATCCATGCGGATGAGATTGACCCAATCGGCGGCTCTCAGCTGGCCGGTGAAATCTCTGCTGTTTCTGCGGAGCATCTGATCGTTTGTCCTCCGGAGGGTATTGAGTCCATGGCCAAAGGCGGCACCATTGCTTGCCTGCTGCCGGCAACCTCCTTCTATCTGGGTGCAACCTTTGCTCCTGCGAAGGATATGATTGCTGCCGGTGTTCCGGTGGCTGTGGCTTCTGACTTCAACCCGGGTTCTACGCCAAACCTGAACCTGCAGCTGGCCATGAACATTGCCTGCTTTAAATATCGTCTGACTCCGGAACAGGTATTGACAGCTGCGACCTTGAATGCAGCTGCTGCCATCGGCTGTGCAGACAAGGTGGGTACCATTGAGGTCGGTAAACAGGCTGACCTGCTGATTTGGAATGCTCCAAGTCTCAACTACATTTTCTATCGCTACGGCAACAATCTGGTTGATACCGTTATCAAAAAAGGTGAAGTGGTAAAATCCAAATAACAGCGTTGAGCCTTCGGTTTTCCGGAGGCTCAACTTCCGGTACATGGGAGGAAATTGATATGAAACTGACTGAAATGCAGGTAAGAGCATTCTGTGAATTGCTGGCTTCCGACGCTCCAGCACCGGGCGGCGGTTCTGCATCTGCACTGGCTGGCGCTATGGGTATTGGTTTGGCTGAAATGGTAGCCAACCTGACCATCGGCAAGAAAAAATATGCTGAATTTGAAGCCAATGCAGTGGAGATGAAAGAGAGATCCACCAAACTGGTGGACGAAATGATCGTCAGCATTGATAAAGATACGGAAGCATTCGATGGCGTGTCCGCAGTCTTTGCTATGCCAAAAGACACGGAGGAAGAGAAAGCAGCCCGCAAAGAAGCGATGCAGAAAGCATTGAAAGAGGCAACTCTGGCTCCTTACAGCGTTATGGAGCTGTGCCTGGAGTCTTTGAAGGTAGTGGAAATGGGTCTGGGTAAAACCAATACTTCCGCTGCCAGCGATCTGGGTGTTGCTGCACTGAATCTGAAATCTGCTGTGCAGGGCGCATGGCTCAATGTACTGATCAATCTGGGCGGCATCAAGGACGAGGTCTTTGTTGCAGAATATAAGGGTAAAGGCGAAGCGATTCTGGCAGAAGCCCTGCCACTGGCTGACAAACTCTACGCTGCTGTGCTGGAGAGCCTGTAATGAGAACGCTGATCAAGGGTAGTGAGCGCAAGGTCAGCCTTTGGGCTGGTGGAAGCAGCTCACAGATCTGTATTTATCCGGCAGATGCGGAATATGCCAAACGGAACTTCCTGTTCCGTATCAGCACCGCAGTAGCTGACAGTGATGAGTGGTCTGACTATACGGCCTTGCCCGCTGTGACCCGTCATCTTTTGATGCTGGATGGCTCTGCCCTGGTGAAGCATGAGGGACAGTATGAGCTGCTGATGCAGCCCTACGAGGATATTGATATCTTCGATGGAGGTTGGATGAGCAAAGCGAAGGGGAAGGTTCGGGACTTTAACTTGATGTGCCGGGAAGGCTGTCAGGGCAAAGTGACGGTTCTTTCCAAGAACGGTGAATTGCCGGTGGAAACAGCAAGTCATCGTCTGTTGTTCTGCAGTGAGGGAGAGGCCTATCTTTTGGTAGCAGGGGAGCGGATCCATTTGCAGAAAGAGGATGCCCTCTATTTGGAACCGGCCGAGGCAGTGCAGCTTGTGTTGGGCGAACAAGCAAAAGTCATTTGCTGTGATATGATCGTGAAATAGAAGAAAACCACCCATAGGGTGGTTTTCTTTTTGCATCCGTATTATAATAGAAACAAGAAATGGAAGGGGGAAGCGCAATGGAACAAAACCGGGAATATATGGATCGAATCGAACAGCTGTTAAAGAAGCAGAGCAATCTTATTCTGCTGCAGAGTGTGTTGATTGCAATATTGGCTCTTGGAGGTATTGCTCTGGTCGTGATGGTTGGCCGTTTGCTGCCGGATCTGCAGGTATTGATGACACAAATGGAGTCCACCCTAACAGATATGGAGCAGATCACAGCCCAGTTGGCAGAAGCCGATCTGAAAGGTATGGTAGACAATGTAGATCAATTGGTCAACAGCAGTCAAAGCGCTGTGGAACAGGCGATGGAAAAGCTGAATGGCTTGGATTTGGATACCCTCAATAAAGCCATTAAAGATTTAGCTTCTGTTATTGAACCATTGGCAAAATTCTTTAATGTCTTCCATTAAAGCAGAAAACAGCCACCCGGAAAGGGTGGCTGTTTTTAGTTCAGTGTATTCAGACAGGTTTTCAGCAAATCCATGCAGACAGTGAGCCCACGACCGTCAGCATCGTTTTTGGGGCTGTATTCCACAAAGTCCATGGAGCCAACCTTTCCGCTTTGCAGCAGCAGAGACAAGCATTTATGAGTGTCAGCAATGGAAGGGCCATCAGGAATTGGCAGACCGGTAGCCCAGTACTGGGCTGCATCCATAAAGTCCACATCAAAGCTCAAATGAATATATGGGGTCTTGATCAAAGAAAGCAGTTCCTGGCAGCAGGTCTCCATGCCTTTTTCCCGAACTTCGTCCATAGTAAAGACCCGGATGCCCTGTTCCTTAAGAATTTCCCATTCCGGATCATCTACGGAGCGGGCACCGATATAAAACATATTTTCCGGAAGGATTTTCACAGCCTCACGGCCAAAGCCATCAATCAGCTTCTTGCTGCCCAGTCCCAAACAGGCTGCAACCGGCATTCCATGGATGTGCTTGGATTCGGAGCTTTCATTGGTGTTGATGTCTGTGTGAGCATCAACCCAAATTACAGTCAAATCTTCCTTTGGGATCGTATGGCTGACACCAGCAACCGATCCGATGCCCAAAGCGTGGTCGCCGCCTAAGGTAAGGGGGAACGCCCCTTCTGCCATTGCTGAAGCCACAGCCTGTTCCAAATTGCGGCAGGCCGTTACAGTACCGTTCCAATATTCCATGGTAGGGTCCAGGTGTTTTTCCTTATCTTCCGGCACAAAGACAGCGTGATTTTTGCTTACGCTATGCCCACAGTCAAGGCATAGTGCCTCGATTCCGGCCTTGCAGAAGCAATCGTAGGCTTGTTCTGTGCCCGGGTTATCACAGCCATACCACAATGGTACGCCAATCAGCTGGATATTCATTCATATTCCCTCTATTCTTTCGCAAAATGCTGTTATTTTCAGGTTTGTTTCTCATTGTAACATATTTGCGGTAGAATGAAAAGCGAAAAATTGTAAATAAAAAAGCTCCCGAGCCGGGAGCTTTTTTGTGTGTAGAAATTATTCAGCGTAAGCGATTGCTTCGATCTCAACCAGAGCATCTTTTGGCAGTTTAGCAACTTCAAAAGCAGCGCGAGCTGGGCACTCTTCGGTGAAGAATTCAGCATAAACTTCGTTCATAGCAGCGAAATCGCCGATGTTCTGAAGCAGAACGGTGGTTTTTACTACATTTTTCAGAGACAGACCCTGTGCTTCCAGAATAGCCTGAATATTCAGCAGAGACTGTTTGGTCTGGCATTTGATGCATGGACCAGCGAAGGCACCGGTAGCTGGGTCGATTGGCAGCTGACCGGAAACAAATACGAAGTTGCCTGCTTTTACACCCTGAGAGTATGGGCCGATTGCGCCTGGAGCTTTTTCAGTTGCGATAATAGTTTTCATGTTACTCACGATCCTTTGCATTAATAATGGAGAGTGGGATTATTTTCCCAACATCATTTTAGCACATTTATACACATCTCCGCAACCCATTGTCAGCACCAAATCACCAGGTTTTGCGTTAGCCAGGACATACTCAGCCATTTCTTCAAAGCTTGGGAACCAAACGCAGCCCTCAATTTTATCGGCCAGATCCTTGGCGTAGATGTTGTAGGTATTTTTCTCCCGGCTGCCCATAATTTCAGAGAGCACAACATGATCTGCAATGGACAATACACGGG
>JAGALG010000091.1 GCA_017848075.1 Oscillospiraceae bacterium
CCCAAATGAAGCAGTGTCAACAGAATGCAGACTGCTTTCTGCTCGTACCAGCTGAGAACCATCGAAAGCGGAAGATCGTTGACACCGCAGCCAAAGGCCTCTGACAAGGCGATGGCTACTTTGATCGCACTGTAAGCATCATTGCATTGGCCCATATCCAATAGTCTTGGAAGTCCGGCAATGTTGCCCAAATCCAAATCATTGAAGCGGTATTTTCCGCAGGCCAGAGTCAGGATCAGTGTATCGTTCGGAGCCTGTTTTACAAAGTCTGTGTAGTAATTGCGTCCACTTTTTGCACCATCACAGCCACCCACCAGGAAGAAATGACGGATTGCACCGGAGCGTACAGCGGCAACGACCTGATCCGCTACAGAGAGTACTGCATTAAGGCCAAAGCCGGTCGTAACTTTCTGACCGCCATTGATGCCTCGGAAGTGCATAGCTTCCGAATAACCACCCAATTCAAGGGCTTTTTCGATCACCGGACTGAAATCTTTGCTTTCGTCAATATGTGTCATTTCCGGATAGGATACCACTTCGGTGGTAAATACGCGGTCAGCATAGCTTGCTTTTGGCGGCATCAGACAGTTGGTGGTATAAAGGATCGGTGCCGGAAGGGCATCAAATTCTTTTTGCTGATTCTGCCATGCAGTGCCAAAGTTGCCTTTCAAATGATGGTATTTCTTTAACTCTGGATATGCGTGAGCCGGAAGCATTTCTCCGTGTGTATATACATTGATTCCTTTGTCCTTTGTCTGCTCCAGCAGTTGTTTCAGGTCGTAGAGATCATGGCCGGTGATGACGATAAATGGACCTTTTTCCACTGTCAGGCTGACTTCAGTTGGAACGGGGTGTCCGTAGGTTTCCGTGTTGGCTTGATCCAACAAAGCCATGCATCTCAAATTGACTGCTCCGACTTCCATAACGATGGGCAGCAGTTCTTTCATGCCCCAATCTTCTTCGCCAACAGCATAGAGACCTTTATAGAAGAACTGGTTTACTTCTTCATCCATATAACCCAAAACGGCAGCATGATAGGCGTAGGCAGCCATACCCCGGATACCAAACAGGATCAAAGATTTCAGAGAACGAATGTCCTCATCAGCCGTCCACAATTTGTTCATATCGTAATTATCATTGCGTCCACAGGGGCTGGCACAGCTAAAACAAAGAGGGATCAATCTTTTTTTCTCAGCAGTGATGCGCTGAATAAAATGATTTACGGTTTCATTGTTGAAATTTACATTGGTCACAGTGGTAAAAAGAGCTTCCATAACCAAGCGATGGGTCTCATTGTTGACATAGGCCTCATTTCCGTAATAAGCACGAGCAAGGCCAATAAGAGCACCGGTCAGCTGATCCTGCAGATTAGCAGTATCAGCACTTTTTCCACATACGCCGCAGGCTCCGGTACAGCCCTTGCAGCCGGCGGTCTGTTCACACTGAAAACAAAACATTTTATTCATTGCCATACTCCTTTTCGCTCAGGATTCTGCCATCAGCGGAAATGGTCACGATTCGGCATGGAATGGACTTTCCGCTGGACTGCAAAGCACGTTTCACCGCATTCTCCATGCCGCCGCAGCAAGGCACTTCCATACGGGTAACAGTAATACTTTTCATATTGTTGCTGCGGATGATCTGGCCCAGTTTTTCTGTGTAATCCACCATGTCCAGTTTCGGACAGCCGATCAGGCACACATGGTTCCGGATAAAGTCCTGATGGAAGTTGCCATAGGAGTAGGCACAGCAGTCTGCGGCAATCAGCAGGTCAGCATGATTAAAATAAGGAGCATTGACAGCGACCAGTTTGATCTGGACGGGCCACTGACGCAGCTGACTGCCAACAGGGGCAGCAACGGAATTCTCTGTAGGATGAATGGATTTAGACTGACAGCCCGGACAGCTGTGAGGGTTCTTTTTCAGAGCCTTTGCAAGAAGCACAGCAGCTTCATTATAGGCCGGCGCCTCTCGTTCCTCGAAAGAGATTGCGTCCACAGGACAGGCAGGCAGACAGTCTCCAAGGCCGTCGCAGTAATCTTCACGGGTCAGTTTTGCCTTGCCATTGATCATTTCAATGGCTCCTTCATGGCAGGCGGAAGCACAGGCACCGCAGCCATTGCATTTTTCTTCGTCTATTTTAATGATTCTTCGTTTCATAGGAAAACCTCCTCAATGGGGATTAAACTTGACTGTTTGAGTATATTCTAATAGAATAGAAAAAGAAAGTATGTTGAAATTTCAACGGAAGGACGATTGGATGAAAGAATATCTTGGAATTTTACGAAGCTGTCCACTATTTCAGGGAATTGCAGAAGAAAACCTGTCTGCGATGTTGGCCTGTCTGGGAGCAAAACAGAAGCATTTTTCAAAAAGAGAAACGATTCTTTCGGAAGGTTCTCCGGCAGGAATCATAGGTATCGTGCTCAGTGGTTCTGTTCAAATCGAGCAGATTGATTATTTTGGAAATCGCAGCATTATGGCAGAGGTTGCACCCTCCCAGCTTTTTGGAGAGTCCTTTGCCTGTGCCGGTGTTGCGACTATGCCGGTCAGCGTGAATGCCAGAGAGGACAGTGAGGTGCTGCTGATCGATTGTCTGCGGATTACACAGTCCTGCAGCAATGCTTGTGAGTTTCACCGACAAATGATCTTCAATCTGCTGCAGGTGGTTGCAAGAAAGAATTTGGTCTTTCACCAGAAAATCTCCATCACTTCCAAACGGAGTACAAGGGAAAAATTGATGACATACCTGTTGTATCAGGCGAAGAAGCAGAATACCA
>JAGALG010000092.1 GCA_017848075.1 Oscillospiraceae bacterium
GGTGGTTTTGTTGTTGGTAAAGAACAGCTTCTCAATGGAGAGTGCCTCCGGGCGGTACTTCCCGATGACCGTACACATATCCTTGTAGATCATCTCCAGCCGCTTTTCAAAAGGCAGTCCCGCCGGTGTGGTAATGGCGCCATAGCCCTTGACGATAAACTGTCCTCTCGTATATTCCAAGACTCCCCAGCCCACAATGGCGTAGCCGGGGTCGATTCCCAAGATAATCATGTTTGCACCTCAACTTAAAAAACGGCGCACTGCCACATAATAATTTATTATAACACATCCATGAGACAGAGACAAGAAAAACCGTGGAATTCTTGCACCCTTTTCTATCCTGTGTTATAATGAAAGCAGCAAACAAGGAGCTCTGCTCCACTCCATATTCCTGTTTTATCATACAGCAGAAAGGATGAAGTTCTATGGAATCCATCATCAACAAAACCATCCAACAAATCCGTCAGCATTACGGCTTGGCTGGCGGCATTCTGGTTGCCGTTAAGGATGGAAAATGTATTCTGAAACACTGCTTCGGTGAGGCCGATGTGGAAAAACATCGGCCGGTTGACGAAAAAACGATCTTCCAAATCGCCTCCTGCAGCAAGGCTTTTACAACGATGATTGCCGGACAGCTTTGCGATGAGGGAAAAATGACCTGGGACACCCCGGTGAAACAGCTGATGCCGGACTTCGCCATGGTAGATCGATATGCTGAGGAGCATGTGACGCCAAGAGATATGGCCTGCCATCGCACCGGTCTCTGCCGTCACGATGTCATGCGTACCTTTGTCCGGGAGGATCGTGCGGATTTGGTTCGGCGAATTGCCTATTTCCCACCGGCTTTCGGCTTCCGTGAAAAATACAGCTATCAGAATCAGATGTATGTGGCTTTGGGCCATCTCTGTGAGCGCCTGACCGGTCAGACCTGGGAAGAGCTTCTGACCGAGCGCATTGGCAAACCTTTGGGTATGGATATGTATTTCCGTGGTCACTGCGACATTTGGTCCATGAATGCCGCCTTCCCTTACGCTCAGCGGGACGGCAAGCTGATTGCTGTCGGCGAGGTGCAGGGACAGGCCAGCAACCCCTGCGGCGGCTTATACACCAACGCAGACAGTTTGGAGCAATGGCTCTATGCCCTCTGCAACCGCGGAGAGTTAAATGGTCAGCGTATCATCAGCGAAAAAGGCTTTGCGGAACTGATCAAGCCCAATGTGGTCATCCCC
This sequence comes from Oscillospiraceae bacterium, assembly GCA_017848075.1. Classification (GTDB taxonomy): domain Bacteria; phylum Bacillota; class Clostridia; order Oscillospirales; family Ruminococcaceae; genus Negativibacillus. The sequence goes on from JAGALG010000092.1 coordinate 1,230, forward strand.
GGACGCTCCGCCCATCCGGAAGAGCTGCAGAAAGCCTATGCCCTGGCTTGGATCACCGCTGTTTATAAAGGTCGCCCTGTGGTTTATCATTCCGGCTCCACCGATGGTTTTAACTCCATGGTCGGCTTCTTCCCGGAGGAAAATGCCGCCTACGCCCTCTCTGTCAACACGGTGGACACCCCGGCATATAACTGCTTCAGCTACCTGCTACGGGATATTTTGTTGGATGATGTACAGGAGGATTATTCCTTCCTGATCGATCATTACCGCCGTTCCGTCAATCTTGGCCCGGATTACACAGAAGAAGAAAAAGTAGAGCTCCCGCTCTCCGAAGAAGAAGCCAAGGCCTTCTGCGGCAGCTTCTGGAACCCTGGCTACGGCACTTTGGAGTTTGTGTATGAAAATGAGCATCTGCGCCTGAAATACGGTTTGATGGATCAGGAATTCCAGCGGATCAGCGAGAAAAAGTTCGTTGCCTTTGAATCCATGGACACCCGCACCTTCCGAGCCAGCTTCAATGAGGACGGCGCTATATCCATGCGCTTGTCGACGGACGCTGTCTGCCCGATCCTCTTTGAGAAAGTGAGATAAGCGATGCAAGATCAGTGGGAACAGCTGTACGAAGCAGCAAAGGCAGTACAAAACGGTCGGACCGTTTCCCCTTTTATCGAGGCTGGCGGCGTTGCGGCTGCTATTCTCAGCAAAAGCGGTAAAATATATGTCGGTGTATGTATTGATACGGCCTGCAGTATGGGGATGTGCGCTGAGCGCAATGCAATGGCAAATATGATCACTCACGGGGAAAGCCAGATCGATAAAGTTCTTGCCTTAATGCCCAATGGTAAGGTGGGGCCTCCCTGCGGCGCTTGCCGGGAATTTATGATGCAGTTGGATAAGAACAGCGGAGACATTGAGATCCTGCTGGATTACGATACGCGCAAAAGCGTTCGCCTTTCGGAACTGTTCCCTGACTGGTGGGGTGCTGAGCGCTTTCAGTAAACAGAAAAATCTGCTATAAAGAAAAGCGACCTGCTTGAGCAGGTCGCTTTTCTTATGGATGGAAATGAAAAATCTGATTTAACAGCCAAAGAGTTTCCTTCTTCAGCCAAGCAAAAAAGCTTTCTTTTTTGTTGATTTCAAAATATGCTTCCATTAAACCAAACACCATGGCTATCAAACCAATGATATAAGCTTCCATGCAGTCGTTTCCTAACAGACTGCCCCGCAGGCCTTTGATACCATTATAAATATGGGGGTGAACAATCGCCCAACCTAAGCAGAAGGCTGTCACGATAAAGCCCATGCAGCCGATGACAAGCCAGAATATAGCCCGATAATGGTTCGACTTTTCTGTCTCCGCTTTCTGATCCGCAGGCTTCTCTTGTTCATAAGCAAGCAATTCATTGGGTGATACTTCAAACAGATCACATAAAGCGATAATTTTGGATAGCTCCGGCTGAGCCTCGTTTCTCTCCCACTTGCTGACCGCTTGACGGGATACACCCAGACGCTCTGCCAAAGCTTCCTGCGACAAACCTTTGCTTCGCCGCAGTTCTATTAGTTTTTCACTGAACATGATACATCTTCTCCCCTTTCTTTTATGCCCATTTTATCAAAAAGCGTGGTTGCGTTCCAGCCTGCAATGGTAGAATTTCCGCAACCTCAGGTAGCAGAAAAAAGCCACCCTTGCGGGTGGCTTTGATTTTTGTTTATCTGCAAGCATAGTATGGAATAATTGCGCCGGTATTTGGATTTTCTTTATCTACAACCGGTTTGGAAACGGTATTATTGCTGGAAGTGCTGGAGCTGCCGGATTTGGTCATGGTGATCTCAAAGTATGTATTGCTTACTTTTTCGATATCACAGGTGTAGCCATCCGGTACGCTTCTTACATCCACAGACCAGCCTTTGCCGCTGACGCCTTTCCAAATCTCCGTCCATTTGTAGCCGGTCAGAGAAGAGGTGCGGAAGAGTTTGTTATTGTTATAAACTTCTACGAGTACGCTGTCCGGACGATCTTTGGAAGTATCGCCTTCCCAAAGGATTTTAACTTCCAGACCGGATTTGCCGAAGGTAACAACATCATCGTCATCATCGTCGTCATCGGTCTCTACTGGTGGTCTGCCCCAAGCATCTGCTTCAATCAGCAGAGTGGTGAAGCCCAGAAGCTTGCCTCTTGCATAAACCTGAACGATTGCAGAACCATAGGTACCATCTTCATCGTAGCGATTCTTTGGAATTGCTGCATCAAAGTCATCCAGATCGATGCGAACCGAGCTGGTGCTGATGCCCAGAGCATCCAAATCTGCTTTCAGTGCTTTTCTCAGACCTGGCAGCCATTTGCTTTCCAGCCAATCTTCTGCTTCGGATTTGGTATTTACGACTTTCATGGAAACTTCTGGTGTAGAATCGTCAATGATCTCTTCGATGGAAGCATAGTGAACCTCGTCATTTGCCGCAAATGCAGCAACAGGAAGAACAGACAGGATCATTACCAAAGACAGCAACAGACACCACAGCTTCATTTTCTTTTTCATCATAGGGACTCTTCCTTCATGTTGTGTATCGAGCGTTCGTGAGTAATCAAACATCAGCCCTCTTCTTACTACGAGTTTGCTCTTTCTTTAATTATACAAACATTTGTCTGTTTGGAAAAGACATTTTATTCAAAAAAACATCACAAAGTGAAA
>JAGALG010000011.1 GCA_017848075.1 Oscillospiraceae bacterium
TGATGATATACCGCATCCATCAAGGTATCGATGGTCACGCGACTGTCGATTGGATCGCCACCAACGGAAGTTCTCTGGTTCAGACGCTGGCGCAGGCTGTCCTCCAAAGCACTCCGCAGGTCAATGCGATAAGATACCACTTCCGCTGTCAAGCCCGGCAGCAGCTCCTCGCAGGAGCCATCCGCATAACCATTGACTGTCAGATTTTCCAGCTCTACATCGCCAAAGACCCAGATTCCCTTGCTCAGTTTACTGTTCCGGTCGTATTCGCTGACAAACACATCATAGATCCGCTGTTCTCCATCGATCCATGTTCCGTTCATATTGTTGCTGAAAATAATCGCATCCTCCGAACAGGTAAATTCCATTGCCAAGGAGGCCGATTTGGTGATATTTTCCGGCAGTTGGATATTACTGAACTCATAAACCGTCACCGTCTTATACTGTTCAAACTCCGGTACATTTTCCGACACAGAAACCAATGGCGTGGACAGGATCTCTTCATATTTTTCCAAAGGAACATGGTATTCAAGGTTCAAACCATCCTCTGTAAAACCACCGATTGTTTCACCAACAATCAGGTTTTGATTCTGGTCGGAGCCATCTACCTTCATTGTCACTGCATCCATGGACTGCAGAGTATCACCGTAGCGATAACCGATGGTCACTGTTTTGCTTCTTGCACTGTTATTGTAAAGAACATAACGATCATGCAGATCAACCGTTCCCTCAGGATTATCATAGTAATCATAGTAATCATAGGCATTAACACTGAGGTAGCGCTCTGCAACAATATCATCACTGTCCCCTTCGATAGTCAGCGGAAGAATTGGTGTTCCTGTCATCCAAAATCCATCGTCTTTCCAAGTCTCTGTTTCCGGATCGCCTTTACCTCCAGTCTCCGGATTCGCCTCGCTGGTCTGCGGATTGGCTTTCCGGTCAGATTCCGGAGCTGTTTCCGTTTCTGCCTGTTCTTCCACGCTTTCTTCTATCGCTTCTTCTTCGGCTACCACATCTTCCGTTACCTCCTCTTCGATGGCGGATTCGGTGGTAGTTGCTGTCGTCTGATTCATGCTGGTGTTGACATTTTCGCTGCTTCTTCCCATACGGAAGAAATCTCCTACACCCAGCCAAACACCGACGCACAACAGGAAGCAGGCTGCCATCATTGCGGTTTTCTTCCATTGGCTGCGCCTGGGAAAGGAAACGATTTTGGGCGCAGCGCCCTCTGCCGACAGAATCAGCTCATCATCGATCTCGCCAATGGCCCGAAGCAATTTTTCTTCTTTTGTCATAGCAGCACCTCCTCCTTTTCCAGTCGTTTTTTCAGTTTTTGACGCAGCCGAAACAGGCTGGTCTTCACATAGCTTTCTGTAAATTTGGTTTTCTCCATTAAATCCGCAATAGAGTCGCCGTACCAATAGCGGCGAATGAACAAATAGCGGCTCATCTCCGGCTGTTCCCGGAGAAAGGCGCTGATCACTTCTGCGATGGCTTTCGTCTCGATTTCCTGCTGAACGCTGTCTGCCGCCGGAACACAATCCCCCAGTTCCTCCAGCATCAGTTCTACCTGACTGCCTCCCCGTTTCTGAGCGGTGTTTCGTTTCCAGCGATCCAAAGACAGATTCCGGGTGATTTTCCCCAAATAAGCCTGCAAAATGTTGGGGCGACTGGGCGGAATGGAGTTCCATGCGTGAAGCCAGGTGTCATTGACACATTCTTCCGCATCCAGCGTACTATGTAAGATCTGCATGGAGATTCCGGTGCAGTAGCGGCCATACTTGGCCGCTGTTTCGGTCACTGCATTTTCTGACCGGGCCCAAAACAGATCCAAAATCTTATTATCTTCCATCATCAAACACATCCTCCTTTCCAAAAGGACTTCTCACCCACTATGACGACAAAATTTTGATGTCGTTACAAAAATTATAGAATAGAATTTGGAAGAAAAACGAAAACATTGTCCGATTTCCATTTATTACTGCTCCAGACGCAAAAAAGCCCTCCGGACAGAGGGCTTTCGTCATCTATTCAGCTAAAAAACCGGCCTGTTTTAATGCTTCCACTGCACGATCCAATCGTTCTTCGCTGTCTGCTTCAATGGTGTGGTAGTGTACGCCACCGGTAAGGATATTCAGCGAGCGAGATTGGCAGCTCTGCATCTGCTGTACAAAATGAGCCGCATCCTGTCGGTTCTGGATCAGCAGATCCACACTGATCTGACCGTAAAGTTCATGCTCTACCACCACATCCAAAACCCGTGCGCCGCAATCTACAATGCACTGGAACTCCTGCAGGATCTCCTCATCCCGGTGCTGTACACGAACGGTGCGTTTGGCTTTTTTGTCCTTGTCATCGTCGCGAAAGAGAATGTACCCCTTATTGGTCGACAGAATATTTTTATTGGTTGCCCTCAGCAGCGCCACATCCTGCACAATAACCTGACGGCTCACTTCAAACTGGCGAGCCAGATCCGTACCGGAAACCGGTTTCACGCTTCCCTCCAGCACGGCAAGCAGCTGTTCTCTTCGTTCTGCACCTGTCAGCATGAGATCCTTCCTTTCATTCGAGAGCTTATGTTGTCATTATATCACAAAATCAGCTGACATGACAGCGCTTTCGTAAGAAAATCGCAAAGAAAAAGCAGAAGCCCTTTGGCCTCTGCTTATTTTTCTGCTTATTCCTCTTCCGGAGCTTCCCAGTTATGGTACACATTCTGGACATCGTCGTTATCATCCAGCATATCGAGAAGTTTCTGCATTTTTTCCTGCATCTCTACATCGTCGATCTTGGTGAAGGTGGAAGGAACTTTCTGGATATCAGCTTCTACAAAGCTGTAGCCTTTTGCTTCCAGCGCTTCACGAACTTCGCGGAATTCTGCCGGATCGCTGCTTGCAGTCACTTCAACCACTTCACCGTTGATCTCGAAGTCCTCTGCACCTGCTTCCATGCAGTCTTCAATCAGCTGATCTTCGCTGTTTTTTTCGTCCTCATTGTCGATCACAATGATGCCTTTTTCGGAGAACAGGTAGGATACACAGCCGTTCTGACCCAGGTTACCACCGCATTTATCGAAGTAGTGACGCAGATCACCAGCGGTACGGTTTTTGTTATCGGTCAGAGCTTCTACGATAACTGCAACACCGCAAGGGCCGTAGCCTTCATAAACCATGTCCATGTAGGTATTTTTATCGCCTTCACCAGCCGCTTTTTTGATGATGCGGTCGATGTTGTCGTTTGGTACATTGGAAGCTTTTGCTTTTGCAATCAGGTCGCGCAGCTTACCGTTGTTGGCCGGATCAGCGCCGCCTTCGCGAACAGCTACAGAAATTTCACGGCCGATCTTGGTGAAGACCTTTGCTTTCTGAGCGTCAGTTTTTTCTTTTTTGCGTTTAATATTATTCCATTTAGAATGTCCAGACATAGATCCCAATCCTTTCATTGGCTTTTAACTTAACAAGTATAGCACAAAATCATGGGGCAAACAAGGGATTTTCCTTGCTTTTTATCGATTCAGGACAGTAATTTGCAGACTTCCCATAACATCGAAGGTTTTCTGCTTCATTTCTTCGCTCATGGTGGCGGTGCAGGAGGCATCCACACTGATTTTTGCTTCCGGCAAAGCCGCTTTAGCAATGACTGCATTGGACAACACACAGATATCCGTTACGACACCAACCAGTTGGATTTCATCGTAAGCTTTTTCCCGCAGGAGTGCTCCCAGCTCATAGGATGGGAAGGTCGGCTTTTCGATCAGTAAATCCTCTTCCTTTCGGGATGCGGCTGTTTTACCATACAACTCCCAGCCCACACTGCCGCGGATGCAGTGAGGAATCGGCAGATTTTTTCCTTCCTGCGTGTCCATATAATTTTCTTCATGGGTATCCAGGGTGAAAATAACATCCTGATCTTTTGCATGATATGCCTCTACTTTTTCTGCGATCTTCTCATCCAGCAAAACAGCCTCCGGGAAGCCCAGAGAACCGTCTACGAAATCCTTCTGATAATCGACAACGATCAAACACTGTTTCATTGTTCCTCTCCCTTCTTGACAAGACAGTTGTTTTTACACATATTGTAGCATAGAATTGTAAAAGAGAAAAGTCTTTTTATTTTTGTATCATTCCGTTTTATTATTGTTTTTTTAGAGTTCACTCTCACTTTTCATTGACATTTAACGAAAGAAATGGTATGATGAAGCCAATATCCCATTTCTTCTTGAAAGCACTCAGTATGGTGGCTGGGTGTTTTCTTTTTTATGCCCTCTTTTCACTGTTGTCAATCTTCCTTTTTTGCGTTATGATAGATGTGTAAAAATATTTTCGTTCTAAGGAGGTTTCTCTTATGGTTGAAAAAAGAATTCGCCGTGTTCTTGCTGCGATGGAACAGCAGAATCTGAGCCAGATGCTGATCTCGGATCCAGGTGCGATTTATTACCTGACCGGTAAATGGATCCACCCTGGCGAGCGTATGCTTGCCCTGTATCTCAATGTCAGCGGCAATCATAAATTGATCGTTAATGAACTGTTCCCTATTGCGGAAGATTTGGGTGTTGACCTGGTTACTTACTGTGACACCGACGCTCCCGTTGAGCTGCTTGCTCAGTTTGTAGATCACTCCGCTGTCATGGGTATCGATAAAACCTGGCCTGCCCGTTTCCTGATCCAGCTGATGGATCTGGGTGCCGGCAGCAAATTTGTAAACAGCTCCCCGATCGTTGACCACATTCGTCTGGTAAAAGACGAA
>JAGALG010000093.1 GCA_017848075.1 Oscillospiraceae bacterium
AACCACACCGACCACCAACATGGCTGTGTTGTAGCAGCTAGCGTTGACCTTGATATTGCTGCTGCCGCAGCCAAAAATGATGACGGCGTGATCCGTGTTCTGTCCGAAGGTTACCCTCTGAACACAGTAGATCTACTGGACCTGTCTGTTCGAGAATGTGAGTTTAATGAAACCTCTGCTTTGATTCGCGGCGTTGCTGCCGGTATGAAGGAAAGAGGCTATGAAATCGGTGGTTTTGATGTTTACATGACCTCCAATGTTTTGCAGGGTTCCGGCTTATCCAGCTCTGCAGCCTTTGAGGTTATGATGGGCACTCTGCTGAACCACTTATATAATGATGGAAAAGTAGATCCCGTTACAGTCGCTCAGATTGGACAGTATGCGGAAAATGTCCATTTCGGTAAGCCCTGCGGCTTGTTGGACCAGATGGCCTGCTCCGTTGGCGGCTATGTGGCAGTGGATTTCTATGATCCGAGCAAACCGATTGTGGAGAAAATCGATTTTGACTTTACAAAGAGCGGCTACACCATGTGTATCATTGACACAAAAGGATCTCATGCAAACTTGACCGATGAATACGCTGCGATTCCGGGTGAGCTGAAATCGGTTGCCGCACAGTTTGGCAAAGAAGTTCTTCGCCAGATCCCGGCACAGAGCTTCTACGAAAAAATGGGTGAGCTTCGCTCCGTTGTCAGCGATCGTGCCTTGTTGAGAGCCAGCCACTTCTATGAGGAAAACATTCGCGCACAGGAGATGGCTCAGGCACTGAAGACTCACGACTTTGAGCAATTCCTGCATTTGTCCCGGGAATCCGGCTTATCTTCTTACATGTATCTGCAGAATGTTTACACCTGCAAAGATCCACAGAATCAGGGTGTCAGCATTGCTCTTTGTGTGGCTCAGCGCCTGCTGAAAGGTCGTGGCAGCTGCCGCGTTCATGGCGGTGGTTTTGCCGGTACGATTCAGGCCTTTGTTCCGAACGAACAGGTTGAGCATTTCCGTCAGAAGATGGAGGAGATTTGCGGTGAAGGTACCTGTCACCTGCTGAGTATTCGTCCGGTAGGTGGCGTGAAGCTGCAGTAAACTTGAGTTTTTATAGAAAGGGAGATATTTATGGCAGAATTAAGATGGCATCCCCTGATCCAGGACTGGGTCATGATCAACTCAAAGCGCCAGGGCCGTCCGGCTATGCCGAAAGACTGGTGTCCTTTCTGTCCTGGCTCCGGTAAAGTTCCGGATGACTATGAAGTGCTGAAATATGATAACGATTTTCCGGCATTGTCCCAGAATCCAACGGAACCGGACGATGTTGCCAACGACTTCTTCAAGGTTCGCCCCAACTACGGTAAATGCGAGGTTATTCTGTACTCTCCGGGCCATACCACTACGATTCCGGATCTGAGCGACGCTCATATGAATAAGCTGGTGAACCTGTGGTGTGAGCGCTATGAGGACATTTCCTCTGACCCAAACATTAAGTATGTCTTCATCTTTGAAAACCGTGGCAAGATGGTTGGTACAACGATGCCTCACCCTCATGGTCAGATCTATGGCTATTCCGTGATCCCGAAAAAGATCCAGCTGGAAGTAGAATCTGCCAAACAGTATAAAGCAGAAAAGGGCAACTGCCTGTTCTGCGACATGTTGAAAGCAGAAAAAGATTTCGGCAAACGCATCATCTTCGAGGGTGAACATTTTACCGTGTTCCTTCCATTCTTCACCGAATATCCTTATGGTGTTTACATTCAGGCAAAACGCCATGTTTCCCATCTCTCTCAGCTGACTGAGGAAGAAAAAACAGATCTCGGTATCGTACTGAAACATACCGTAGGCATGTTCGATACGCTGTTCCATAAAGAATTCCCATACATGATGTGCATGCACAATGCTCCGGTCAATGGTGAAAATGTGGATGACAGCTACCACTTCCATATCGAGTTCTTCCCACCACTGCGCTCCGCAGAACAGCAGAAATTCAATGCATCCAGTGAGACCGGTGTGTGGGCTCACTGCAATCCACGCTGTCCAGAGGAGACCTCTGAGGAGCTGCGGGCTGCTTACTCTGAGTATATGTCCACTCTCTAAACTGGAAGATTCCACTAAAAATTCAAACAGCGTCCTTTGGCCAAACAGCAAAGGGACGCTGTTTTTCTGCATTTTTCCATATAAACCCATGGAAAATATTAAATTTGTTCAAAATTGTGGGAAGATTTGCTGCTTGAAACGGAGCCCGTCAGCCCTTATGATAAAGGCAAGCCCAGCGGGTTGTGGAGCCCGCAGGCAGACAGCACAGGATAAGACAGCGTGGAAGAAAAAATTTCATTTTCAGGAGGAAAACAAAAATGAAAAAATTCGTATCCGCTGCTGTGATCACTGCAATGATCGCATCCATGGGCGTCGGCGCAATGGCCGATGTATCCTTCGGCTCCGGCGCATCTTCCGATGTAGCATGGCCAACCAATTTCGGTTTCGGTGATAAGCTGACCGTAATTGGCGCAAACAGCAATGTCAAAGAGTATGTTGCAGGTGAGAAGATTTCTCTGCTGCCAGGTGATGTGATCTACATGCCGCTGACCCACAGTGTTGCTGTGACTGAAACCCCAGAGGAAGAAGTGGAAGATACCACTCCAGAGGTTGAGGAAAACAACGGCGAAAACAGCGAAGAACCAGTAGTAGCAGTATTGGCTGCAGCAGCAGAAGGTGAACTGACCTCTGCTCCTTACACCGGTAAAGTGGACAAAGACTGGAGAATCAAATTCACCGCAAGAGAGTTCGTAGAAAACGCAACCTTCTACACTGCTACCGCAAACGACAGCGCTCTGAACAACGGTGCTCTGTACATCAAAGTTGAAATGGACGATCAGCTGGACAGCGTGGACAGCGAGACTCTGAACTACGGCGTTTACATCAATGAAAACGGTACTGCAAATAAAACCGAGCGTGTAACCGTAAATGCAAACTTCGCAAATGTAGACGGCGGCGAAATTGAGTTCGACTTCATCAACTTTGTAAGCGAGCCATCTGTATGGACTGTAAAAGAAGAAGGTTCCGGTAAAGCACGCTTCGACTTCAATGGCGAAGCAACCTTCGAAGTAACCATGTACAACGGCGAAAAAGTTCTGCTGGATCTGGGCCGTGACTTCGTAAAATCCATTGCAATCGCAAATGAAGAAGCAGATCTGGAATTCTACAACTTCCGCAGCTCTTACGACAGCTTCGTACGCAAAGGTACTCTGGCCCTCAACGGCGACAAAGATTCCTTCGTATACGAGATCGTTGACGATGAACTGGTAGAAGTAAACTTCAAATACAACAAAGATGATGAAACTCTGGAGTTCACCACCGATGAACTGGGCCACTATGTGGTATCCGACATCGAACTGGAAGCTGCTGATGTAAAACCATCTATCGGCGGCTCCAACTCCTCCAACAACTCCGGTTCTAGCTCTGACAAAACCAACCCAAGCACCGGTGCAGCTGACTTTGTAGGCTCTGCAGCAGCTCTGGCTGTTGTATCCGTTGCAGGTGCAGGCGCACTGGCTCTGGGCAAAAAAAGATAATTCCTTTTAAATAGGAAGAAAAGCCACGGGAAACCGTGGCTTTTTTGCAAATTTACAAAAGCTTCACCACATAATAAGGACGGAATATTGATTTTCCCGCCTGTTTCCGTTAGAATAAACAGGTACACTTTTAAAATTCAAATCCGAGGTGGTAACAAATGAAAAAAATTCTTTCCCTGCTTCTGGCAGGTATGACGGCACTGTCCATCCTGACCGGCTGTCAGCAGGATACCGAGGAGGCTGTACGCTATCCTCAGTTGGAGGAAAAACCAGCAGAAGATACCGAAGTAGCGATCATCGAGACCGAAGCCGGCACCTTTAAAATGTGCTTCTATCCGGAATACGCTCCAAAAGCAGTCGAGAATTTCCTGACCCATGCGAAGAACGGCTACTACGATGGCCTGACCTTCCACCGCATTATTCAGGGCTTTATGATCCAGGGCGGTGACCCGGAAGGCACCGGTATGGGCGGCGAATCCATCTGGGGCGAGGGCTTTGGCGAGGAAATCAGCAATAACCTCCGTCACTTCCGTGGTGCAGTTTGCATGGCAAAATCTTCCCTGCCGGATTCTCAGGGCAGCCAGTTCTATATTGTAGACGGCTTCGACACCATGCCGGAAGAGCTGATCGCACAGATGGAACAAATCGGTGGCGAATCCTGGCCGGAAGAAGTCATCGAGGGCTATAAAGAGCTCAGCGGCTATCCAGGTCTGGACTTCGGCTACACCGTGTTCGGACAGGTCTTTGAAGGAATGGATGTTGTCGATGTTCTCATTGACAATGCCATCGTGGAAGATGACAACGGCACTGTTTTGGCAGAAAATCAGCCAAAGATCATTAAAATCACGGTAGAACCTGCCTCCAACCACTTTGACTATTAAGTTATAGACAGAAAGGAACTTGTACCATGTATCAGTTTGAAAAACCAGCAAAAGACGCAAAAGTTGCAATCATGCAGACCGAAAAAGGTACCATTAAACTCTACTTCTTCCCAGAATACGCTCCAAAAGCAGTTGAGAACTTCCTGACTCATGCAGAAAACGGTTACTATGACGGCATCACCTTCCACAGAGTCATCAATGACTTTATGATTCAGGGCGGCGACCCAACCGGTACCGGCCGTGGCGGTGAATCCATCTGGAATCACTCCTTCGAGGACGAATTCGATGTAAAACTTCGCAACTACCGTGGTGCTCTGTCTATGGCAAACGCAGGCCCATGCACCAATGGCAGCCAGTTCTTCATCGTACAGGCAAAAGAAGTTCCGGTTCACCTGCTTTCTCAGATGAAACAGGTTGGTGTGAACGCTCGCGGCGACGGCTTCCCAGAAGAAGTGGTTGACAAATATGCCGAAGTAGGAGGCACTCCATGGCTGGACTACAAACACACCGTATTTGGTCAGGTATTTGAAGGCATGGATGTTGTTGACGCCATTGCAGCAACCGAAGCAGACAGCCACAAAATTGTTATCAATAAAGTGCTGATCGATCGCGCAGAAAACCATTTTGAATACTAAAACAAGCAGAAAGAGAGGCTTCGGCCTCTCTTTTTTTAGAAAGTTACAACCTTTGTAACTTTTTCTGTAACCGTTTTACTGGGGTAGAAACAACTAATTTGTAACCAATTTCCCTGAAAAACTGTGAAAATGGCACAGAAACAGGGAATGAATTGCCCATATTGCCCCTGTAGTAACAGAATATTCATAATTAGTGACAAATAAATTACAAAAAAATTTCAAAAAGGTATTGACGAACGGCAAATCATGGGTTATAATAATATCAACGAAGGGAAACATTGGAGAAATCCAAGTGGAGTGTATCCCGGAGTTGCCTTAGAAAAGTTGTTGTGGAGATAAGTTTTCTGAGGATGATTTTATTAAATTTATCAAAAATTAGGAGGAAAAAAGACTATGAAAAAAGTTCTTTCCGTACTGCTTGCAGCTGCTATGGTAATGGGCATGTCCGTTTCCGCTGCTGCTGTTGACTACTCTGCTCCAGCTACTGGTACTGGTGCTGATGTTTGCGCTGACAATATCACTTGGAAAAACGCTGTTCTGGTAGATGCTAATGGTAATCAGAAAGAGTGGATTGTTCCAGGTAGCGAAGAAGAAGGCGTTAAAGTTGACTTCGGCACTATGGTTGAAGGCGATGCAATCTACTTCGAAATTGTCGACGAAAACGACAAAATGATTGATCAGAAAGTTCCTGCTAACTGGACTCTGAAAATCAAAAACAGCGAATACATTGAAGATGCAGAACTGGTTCGTGTTTCTGAGAACGTAGCTAAAAAAGCTGCTGGCCTGCATGTTGGTGCAGTTTACGCTAAAGTAGTTCTGAGCAATGACTTCGACGCAAAAGCTGAAGAAGAAGCTGGCAACCTGCTGGAATTCTTCATGTATATCTGGGACGGCAAACATGCTTCCGAATACGCTAAAGTACACCTGGTATTCGATGAATACACCACCTACACTGTAGGTAAAGGTGCAACTGACCCGGCAAAAAACTACTGGAACTACAAAGATGTAATTGAAGCTGAATCCAAAGCTTACTACAAACTGGAAAAAGGCCTGAACTCTGCAATGGTAGTATTCAGCATTGATGAATCCGTTTATGTAACTGCTAAAATGTGGAACGGTGACAAATACATGATCACCTCTGGCGTAAACGCTAAATGGTCCAAAGAACTGTCCAAACAGTACGACACCGATATCGAACTGCTGACCATCGAATCCAACATGGAT
>JAGALG010000094.1 GCA_017848075.1 Oscillospiraceae bacterium
ATCTGCGGGTATTCATTGACAAGGAGGGCGGCGTCAACATCGACGACTGCGAGAATGTCAGCCGTGCCACCGACCCACTGATCGATGCGGCAGAGCCCATCAGTCAGGCTTACTACTACGAGGTATCCTCCCCTGGCATCGGCCGCGATCTGGTTCGTCCATGGCACTTTGACAAGTACATGGGTCAGGACATCGAGATCCGTCTGATCCGCGCAGAAAACAAACAGCGGGACTTCATGGGCGCTCTGCTGAGCTACGATGACGCCTCCGTTACCATCCGCGTCGGCGAAGAAGAAAAGACCTTTATGAAAAAGGACTGCGCCTTCATCCGCCTGTACGAAGAAATCAATCTGTAAAGATAAACCACACGAACGAACAGAAGGGAAGTTGGAAGTCAAATGAAAATGAACAATGAGTTCTTTGAAGCTCTGAACCTGTTGGCAAACGACAAAGGCATCTCCGTAGACTATCTGATCGAAAAAATCAGCAGTGCCATCGCCATCGCTGTAAAACGCGATATGGGCGGCACCGAAAACAATATCGTGGAGATCGACCCGGAGAAAAAACGCTTCTATGTTGCGATCCGCAAAAATGTTGTGGAAGAAGTAGAAGATCCGGAAACCGAGATCACTCTGGAAGAAGCTCGCAAATACAGCAAACGGGTTGTTGTAGGCGAGCAGGTTGAAATTCCGCTGGAAACCAAGGAATTCGGCCGTATCGCTGCTCAGTCTGCAAAACATGTTATCCGTCAGGGTATCAGCGAAGCAGAAAAAGAGCAGACCCTGAAAAAATATGAAGACCGCAAATTTGAGATCCTGTCTGCTCCGATCCTGAGAATCGATCCGGACAACGGCAACATCACTCTGGAAATCGACAAGACCGAAGTGATCCTGCCAAAATCCGAACAGGTTCCTACCGAGCATCTGGAAGAAGGTCAGCGCATCATGGTTTATGTTGCTGATGTTATGGCCAGCGGCCGCCGTCCAAAGCTGATGATCTCCCGTACCCATCCGGGTCTGATCAAACGCCTGTTTGAGACGCACACCCCAGAGATCAAAGACGGCACTGTTGAGATCAAAGCCGTTTCCCGTGAGGCCGGCTCCAGAACCAAGATCGCTGTATGGAGCAAGGACGAAAATGTAGACGCAGTAGGCGCCTGCATCGGCCCAAAAGGCAGCCGTGTTTCCGCTATCGTGGAAGAGCTGGGCGGCGAGAAAATCGATGTGATCCGCTACAGCGAGGTTCCGGAAGAACTGATCGCAGCAGCTCTGTCCCCGGCAGAGGTTCTCTCCGTTTCCATCGACCCAGAGGGTCAGAAAACCTGCCATGTTATCGTTCCGGATCATCAGCTGTCTCTGGCAATCGGCAACAAAGGCCAGAATGTTCGTCTGGCAGCAAGACTGACCGGCTGGAAGATCGATATCGGTTCCGCCAGCAGCGTACAGGCAGAAGCTGCTGGGCAGGAATAATACATTCTTTGCTCCTTGGGAGCATACAAAAGAACAAAGGGAGTGAATGTATGCCAAGCTCTGCGCCAGTCAAAAAGGTGCCAATGAGAATGTGTACCGGCTGTAAGGTACATAAACCGAAAAAAGAGCTGATCCGCGTGGTGAAAGCACCGGACGGGGAAATCAGCATCGACTTCCACGGCAAGAAATCCGGTCGCGGCGCCTATGTGTGCAACGACATCTCCTGTCTGGAAAAAGCAATCAAGACACGGCAGCTGGAACGGGCCTTCTCCTGTGCCATTCCGGCAGAAATCGTGGAAAAACTGCGAGAGGAGCTGAAGAAAGGTGAATAACAAACTTCAGTCCACCCTCTCTCTGTGCCAGCGTGCCAAAAAGCTGCAGCTGGGCTTCGATCAGGTGAAAGAAGCGGTTCAGCTGGGCGAGGTGAAAGCGGTTTTTGTCGCTGCCGATCTTTCGGATAAATCGAAAAAAGAAGTGTGCTTCTTCTGCTCCAAAGCGGGCGTGCCGGTTCATTGCCTGCCGCTTGTGAAGGAGGAGATCAAGATCGCTGTCAGAAAGGGCAGCGGGGTTCTGGGCATTACCGAGGAGGGTTTGGCCAAGAACCTGATGCAGCAGAGTGAAGCGCTTCAGTAAGGAGGAGGATCGATCCTATGGCTATGAATAACAAATACAAACTGGGCGATGTGGCAAAGGACCTGAATGTTCCGACCAAGGAGCTGGTGGACCTGCTGAGCAGCGCCGATAACGAGAAAAAACGCACAACAGCTCTCAGCGCTGAGGAGCTGAATACCGTGTTTGAAACCTATACCAAAAAGAACAGCGTAGAGAACTTCGATGCTTACTTTGCTTCCGCAAAACAGATGGAAGAACCAAAGAAAGCAGAACAGCCAGAGAAGAAAGTAGAAAAGAAAGTGGAGGCGGCAAAAGAAGTGAAAGAAACTCCAAAGCAGAGCAAAGCACAGGGCGAGAAAGTGCAGACTGAGAAAGCACAGAACGAGCGCCCACAGCGTCAGGACCGCCCACAGGGTGAACGCAAACCACAGGGCGACCGTCCACAGGGCGAACGCAAACCATTCGGCGACAAAGCACAGGGCGAGCGCAAACCATACGGCGACAGACCACAGGGTGAACGCAAACCATACGGCGACAGACCACAGGGCGAGCGCAAACCACAGGGCGACCGTCCACAGGGCGAGCGTAAACCATACGGCGACCGTCCACAGGGTGAACGCAAACCATTCGGTGACAAACCAAGATTCGAGAAAAACGATCGTTTCCAGAATCAGCAGCCGAAACCACAGCAGCCAAAACAGCCAAAACCTGCTCCAAGCAGACCAGTCATCGATCCATCCAAACGCACCGATGACGGTACCGGCGTTCGTGTTGTTGACATGCGCTCCACCAATGTGGATCTGGACAAATACAACGAGCGTTATGAAAACATTGCCCCAGGCAATATGATGACTCCAAAGGGCGGCGACAGCACCAAACAGAAATTCACCAGCCGCAATCAGAAGAAGAACAACTTCAAATCTAAGAAAGATAAAGAAGCAGAGAAAATGCGTAAGCTGGAGATGGAGCGCGAGCGCCGTCAGAAGCTGTCCATCACTCTGCCGGAGGAGATCACCGTTGGTGAGCTGGCTCTGAAGCTGAAGATCCAGGCTGCAGAGATCGTAAAACGCCTGATGATGCTGGGCGTTATGGCTTCTGTTTCTCAGGTGATCGACTTTGATACCGCTGCCATGGTTGCTATGGAAATCGGCGCGAAAGTTGAGAAGGAAGTTGTCGTTACCATCGAGGACCGTCTGTTCGAGGCAGAGGAGGACGCAGAAGAATCCCTGCAGGAGCGTCCACCGGTCGTTTTTTTTATGGGCCATGTTGACCACGGTAAAACTTCCATTCTGGACGCGATCCGTCATGCATCCGTTACCGCCACCGAGGCCGGCGGTATTACTCAGCACATCGGTGCATACCAGGTAACCCACAACGATAAGCTCATCACCTTCC
>JAGALG010000095.1 GCA_017848075.1 Oscillospiraceae bacterium
AAACGCTCAGACCATTTGGAGCCAACTCTTTTGCTTTTTCAGCAGCCAGTCTTGCAACTGTCAGAATGGTACCTTCGGTTGGTTTCATAACTGCTTTATAAGCAGCAGCAACACCCAGTTCCAGCGCATTTGCGATATCTGCGGCATTTGCAGTTTCTTTGCCATCCAGACCTTTGGAGAAACCACGGAACAACAGAGAAAGGATAACACCGGAGTTACCACGGGCACCGCGCAGCAGTGCGGAAGCAGCTTTTTTGGAAACGGTCTCTACGGTGATATCGTCCTTCATGTTCAGCAGCTCGCGTTTTGCCGCATTGATGGTCATGGACATATTGGTGCCGGTATCGCCATCCGGTACAGGGAATACATTCAGTGCATCCACCTGCTGACGATGGTTGGAAATATTATTTGCGCCGGAGACGAAGGCATCTCTCAGCTGAATTCCGTTAATCACTTATTACACAACTCCTTAATCTGAGGAAATATCGAGGTGCGCAGCAAAGAAGCTGCCCGAAGCCAGCTTCTTTGAGTCGCTTATCATTTACTGTTTCATATCGTCAACGAATACATTGACTTTTGCTACCTGGAAGCCGGTTGCTTCCTGTACCGTGTAGCTTACTTTGTTTACGATGCTCTTTACAATCGCAGAAATGTTGACACCGTAGGTCACAGCAATATGCAGGTCAATGGTCAGACCATTTTCGCCGTAACGAACTTTTACACCTTTATCTGCAGCTTCTTCTTTTCTTAAAATATAGCGAAGACCTTTATCGGTGGTGCTTTCAATCATGCCGGCAACACCGAAACATTCAGATGCTGCATGACCAACCAGATTTGCAAAATAATCGTTAGAGATTTCTACTGCGCCAAGAGGAGTTTCCATTTTGATCATATGACACATTCCTTTCTCGTACTGGATATACAATCAATTATAGCGGATTTCCTTTGAAAATAACAGGGTTTTTCCGCCTGTCTGTTTTAATTTAGTATGAAGTAACAAATATCGGCCCAGATTCCACCCGGAAATCATCATAAATAACAAGTGTTACATTTCTGTTCCACTGAGAGATTCCGATATTTTCCTTTTATTTGGATCAATATACTATATTATACCACAAATCAAGGGGTTATAAATGCTTTTTCTGCAGAAATGTTCTACTGCCCTGACAAAACAGCAGCAAAAGGCTGTCCCGGCAAGGACTCCATGGTTTCTGCCACCTGCTCATGGTAAATAACCGTACCCTGTCGGTACAGTAAAGGAATCGCCGGCATTTGCTGCCAGTACACACCAGCAACCAGCTCTGCTTTTGCGTTTCCCTGCTGATAAGAAGCGTAAATATTATCCAATGTACTGCTCACAGAGCCATAACCATAGCCCTCGCCTTGCTGGAACAAGCGCCGCACATCCATGGAAGCATCAATCGCCAACTCGCCCAAATACAGGTCGAAGTCTCCATCCTTCAATGCTGCCATATAATCTTCATAGTTCAGTGGGACCAGTTCCACCAGCAGACCCAAAGCACCCAACTGCTGCTGGATCAATTCTGCGGCCTGAAAACGATAGGCATTTTCACTGTTGTACAGCAAGCGCAGGGAGCTTTGCTCCTCATTGCTGTAATAGCCTTCCTGGTTTTTCGCCAGACCTGCTGCTTCCAGCAGTTGTCTTGCTCCATCCATGGACAGGGTAGGCAGGCTGTAGCCTTCCATCCGATAATAATTGGGGTGGAAAGGCGTTTCCGTCGCTGCTGCCTTCGAGGCATAAACCCGATCGACTAACAGCTGACGATCAATCGATACACTGACAGCCCGACGAACACCCGCATCTGCCATAATCCCCTTCTGGCCATTGGCACCCAGAAAGACCAAGTGACCGATCTCTGCTATCTGACTGTTTTCGGACAGGTTCATGGCTTCACCGCTGCTGAGATCGTCAAAAAGGCAGCTGATTCTGCCAATTCTCAGGCTGTCATACAGCGTATCGCTGTTGGGCTGCCGATTCAAGGCAATGGTTTCCGGGCCGGAAACTGCTCCATGGAAATTCGGATTCTGCTCCAGGAAAGGCCGGTCGCTGTCCTCACGATTGAGGACATACTGACCGCTGCCAAGGTAATTGCCGTTATTTTGTACTTTTACAACAGGGAAAGTCAGAAGATTTTCAAAATCCGGCCGCAATTCCGTGACGGTAATGCGGATCATATTTGCCGTCAAAACCACACAGTCCTCCACAATCGACAGCTCATTTTGCCAAAGGGAACCTTCCTCCATAGCAGCCTCCATGGAGTTGACCACATCTGCGGCCCGCACGGTGCTGCCATCTGAAAAAACAGCCTCTCGCAGAACCACCGTGTAATTTAGTCCGTTTTGCGTGATCTCCTCTGCCAGTTCTCCGCTCCAGCGGTAGCTGTTATCGACGGAAACCAGACTTTCATACAGCAAGGGAACCAAACTGCTGCTGACATCCTGCAGCTTCGCCGGGTGAACCTCGCCCAGCTCTCGTCCACAGGCAAGAACCAGCGATACTTCCGCAGCGGCTTCTGCTGAAACGGGCTGTTCTATCGACGGCTCTGTCGGCAAAACCGCTTCGTTTTCCTCTGTTGTTTCACCAGCACAGGCCACCAACAGCAGCATAGCCGCCATGAGCGCTGCCAGACCTCTCTTCTTCACACACTTCCCCTCCTGTCGTTCGTTGTTTCCACAAGAATACCATAAAAACAAAAACTTTTCTCCCTTTTTTCAAAGGATTTCAAAAATATTTACAAAGAAAAACAGCCCTGCAGACAAGCAGGGCCGTTTCAAACATTTATTTGGGGCTGATGTAGGTTTTCAGGAAGCCCTCCAGCTTGCGGTACAGCAGGAAGGTCAGCACAGTCAGTATCAGTCCTTTGATCAAATTGAAAGGAACTGCGCCAAACAGAATGTAAGCATTCAAACCATCAATGGCCGGATTGATCTCTGCACAGGCTGCAAAAATTGCCTCCAGCGGCATCACTTTGGAGAAGAAGGGGATCAGCAGATAGCGATTCGCCAAGGCACCCACGAAGGCACAGGTCGCTGTACCGGCCACGGTCGCCAGCAGCACGCCCTTGCGGTCATGCTTTTTATTATAAATCAAACCTACAACGATGGAAAAGGTGGACATAATCAAAAAATCGGCCAGTTCGCCAACACCGCCGGTGGTGGTGGACAGAACATGGATCAGATCTTTGACCAAGGTAACCGAAATCGCCGCAGAAGGCCCCATCAGCATGGAAGACAACAGGATCGGAACACCACTTGGGTCAAACTTCAGGAAAGGCGGCATAAAGGGCAGCGGCAGCTCAAAATACATCAGAATTGTGGATATAGCCGCAAAAATACCGATCAATGTCAGTTTTCTGGTCTTGCTGCTTGCGATTGCTTTGTTTTTCATCATTGTAACCTCCTTGTATTGAGGTCTGTCAGGAAACAGAAATGCCCGAAAACACTGGTTTTCGGGCATTAGAATGTGAAAACACACCGTTTCTTTCATCCGGACTGTACCGTTGGTATGGGACTCGCACCCATTCATGCTGAAAATCAGCTCGCGGACTATACCGCCAGTGAGGACTTGCACCTCGCCCTGAAACAGACTTTTGTCAAAATGATCCAACTTTTTTATGATGGATCGATTTCAGTATACGGGTTAATTGAATCGATGTCAATAGACTTTTCTGTGGATTCTTTCTGGTTTTCTTTGTAGATTATTCCAAAAGTTTGTTGAACTTTTAGCAAGCTTTCCTTTTTGCCTCCTCCTGTGGTATACTGGTAATAATAAGATTCTGATGGTTCCCCCAATGGGAGAAAGAAGGTTCAACCATGAGAGAAGATTTAATTGAAATTCAGGAAAACCGAAAATACCTGCGCATGCTTTCTCAGAAATACCCATCGGTTCTTGCGGTAGCAGACCGCATTGTTGAGCTGGCTTCTCACGATGCTCTGCCCAAAGGTACCGAGCACTTTATGAGTGATATTCACGGCGAAGCAGATGCTTTTATCCATATTTTGAACAACGCCTCCGGTGTTATCCGTGAGAAGGTAGACTGGCGCTTTGGTCACCTTCTCTCCGAGGAGGAGCGGGATAACTTCGCAACTCTGGTGTATTATCCAAGACAGAAAATGGCTTTGGTAAAACGCCGCAGTAAAAACATTAAGGACTGGTATCTGATCACCATTGAGCGTTTGGTGGAGCTGTGCCGCGTGATGACCACCAAGTATTCCCGCCGCATCGTTCGTGAGCGGGCGCCGAAGGGCTATGAGTACATCATCGACGAGCTGATCTATACCAATTACGATGATGCCAACAAAGAAAGCTATTATAACACCATCATTCAGACCATGATCGAGCTAGAAATGGCCGATGATCTGATCACCGCCCTCTGCTCCCTGATCAAAGCACTGGCTGTTGACCGCCTGCACATTCTGGGCGATGTTTATGACCGAGGCCCTCGTCCTGACATCATCATCGACCAGCTGATCGAACATCACAATGTGGACTTCCAGTGGGGCAACCATGATATCCTCTGGATGGGTGCTGCCTCCGGTAGCCGTGCCTGCATTGCCAATGTACTGAACATTGCTCTGCAGTACAACAATACGGATCTGATCGAAAATGTTTACGGCATCAGCCTTCGTGAGCTGGCCATGTTTGCACAGGAAACCTATGCAGACTGCCCTGTCTTCACTCCAAAGGTTGTCAACACGGAAACACAGGGCGCCAAAGAGATCCAGCTGCTGGCGAAAATGAAAAAAGCCATTGATATCATTATGCTGAAGCTGGAGGGCCGCATTATCAAACGCCATCCGGAATTCCTGATGGACGACCGCCTGTTTCTGGATAAGATCGACTACGAAAATAAATGCGTTACCGTTCGTGGTACCGTTTATCCGCTCCGTGACTGGGACTTCCCAACTGTTGACCCATCCAATCCATATGAGCTGACCAACGACGAGCGCCGCGTCATGCGTAATCTGAAGACCGCCTTCAAGGAGAGCGAAAAACTTCGCCGCCATATGAACTTCCTGTATACCAAAGGCGGTATGTACACACGCTATAACGCCAATCTGCTGTTCCATAGCTGCGTTCCGATGAATCCGGATGGCAGCTTTACCGAAGTGGAGGTAGACGGCCAGAAATACTCCGGCCGTGCGTTGATGCACATCAGCGAGTCCATGGCTCGTCAGGCTTACATGGCTCCAAAGGACAGCAGTGAGCGCTCCCTTGCCAAGGACTTTATCTGGTATCTGTGGTGCGGACCAAACTCCCCGCTCTTCGGTCGTGCCCGCATGACCACCTTCGAGCGCCTGCTCATCGAGGATAAGGACAGCTGGAAAGAGCCGCAGAACCCTTACTACGATCTTGCCAACGATGAGGAGACCTGTCTGCGTATTCTGAAAGAATTCGATCTGACTTCCCCACATTCCCATATCATCAATGGTCATGTTCCGGTAAAAGTGAAAAAAGGCGAAAGCCCGATCAAGGGCAACGGTCGTCTGCTGCTGATCGACGGCGGCTTCTCCCGAGCCTACCACAATACGACCGGTATTGCAGGCTATACCCTGATCTACAACTCTCACGGTATGCGTATCGTTGCACATGAGCCATTCACCACCACCGA
>JAGALG010000096.1 GCA_017848075.1 Oscillospiraceae bacterium
GCGCAAAGAGAGGCCATGGAGAAGGTTTCGGCAGTCACAGGACTGTAGCTTGGACAGATGACACACTGGGCGCCTCTTGCGGCTGCTTCCGGAAGTTGAGCGGCCAAATCATTCAATTGGCAAGGGAGGATCGTAAAGGTAAGGTCGTTGACACGGAAGATCGTATCTGCTGGCAGCAGACCCTCAAAGCCTTCCGGTACCTCCTCACAGGGCAGATAGCCTAAAATACGGCCCTGCCATAGAACAGCATACACCTCATAAGGCACACGATCCATCGTTTTGATCGAGCCGACCAAAACAAAAGCACTGAGATGGGCGCTGTCCTTGCGAAGCTGTTCCAAATATTCTTCACATTCATCAGCGATACATGGGTTCTTCAGAAGGCTGCCGCTGCTTGGCGGGCAAAGAGCCATGCGAGGGAACACGATAATATCGCTGCCGTTTTCTTCATTATGATGGAGCAGATCCAGCATCTGTTCATAGCAGATGGAAGGATTGCCGGGTTTTACACGATTGACCATAGCAGTCAGACGAAGGATCGAATTCATAACATTCCTCCTATATCGTAGTGTTGTCCTTTAATATGTTTAGTCTACCGCACAATGGACGAAGTTTCAAGAAAGAATTGAAAACATTTTCCGAATTGTCCGTAAAAAAGTGGAAGAAAGACTGGGAAAAAAGGATGTTAATGCTTTTTGCACAAATTATGTAAATTTTTTGATAAAAAACGAACGAATTACTGAAAAAGCACTATGATTTTACAGAATTAAATGCTATAATTTCTTATTATATACACTGCAAAGTTTTGCCGGATCGGCAGAAAGTGAGCGATAATAGTATGTATCAGAATTTATTTGACAGTCACACCCATTCTGACAATTCTCATGATGGCCACGCTTCGATTTCTATGCTCTGTGAGGCAGCGACAACCAAAGGTCTGGCTGGTATAGCAATCACGGATCACTGTGAATGTGATGATCCTAAGCTGAATATGCTCAATCGTTTTGCTCCGCTGCAGTTTGAGATCCTGAAAGCACAGGCGGCGTTCCGGGATCAGATCATGGTTTGCTGCGGTATTGAGTTGGGACAGGCGATTTATAATCAGGAGCTGGCAGACAAATTATTGGATACATATAAGTTCGACTTTGTACTGGCATCTCTCCATAACAGCCCGGGCGATGTGGATCTATGCCATATTGATTTTGCAGACAAGGATGTACCCAAAATTCTGGAGGAATACTACAGCAACATGCTGAAACTGGCCCAGTGGAATAAATTTGACTGTTTGGCTCATATTACCTATCCGCTGCGCTATATCCAGGGTATTCAGAAGATCGAAGTCAACATGAAGCCTTATGATGAAATGATTTATGAGATTCTGAAAACCGTTGCTCAAAACGGTAAATCCATTGAGATCAATACCTCCACCATTCGTCAGGGACTGGGCACAACAATGCCGGGTCTGGACTATATCAAGCTCTTCCGTCAGTTGGGCGGTGAGCATGTAACGGTCGGTTCCGATGCTCATTATGCCAAAGATGTGGGTGCACATTTGGATGTGGGTATGGATATGCTGAAAGAAGCTGGTTTTGAGTACTACACCGTTTACCGCAGACGGGAACCAAAACTGTTGAAAATTCTGTAATATGATAACGAAAGCTGCGTGTAAACCCATGCAGCTTTTTCTTTTGGATCAAAGGAGGACACCATGAAAGAATTCACTCTGCAAGCTCCCTGTAAGATCAATTTATCTTTGGATATCTGTGGCTTGCTGCCCAATGGCTACCATGAGATGGATATGGTCATGCAAACGGTGAGCCTTTGTGATACACTGACTCTTTCCCGAACAGAACTTCCGGGACTGTCTATGAGCTGTTCAAATCCGAATCTGTCCTGTGATGACAGTAATATCTGCATCCGCTGCGCCAAGGCCTTTTTCCGTGAAAGCGGAAAAGAGCCCTCTGTCCACATCCATTTGGAAAAACGAATCCCCATGATGGCGGGACTGGGCGGCGGCAGTGCAGACGGAGCGGCAGTTCTTTGCGGATTAAACCGGCTGGATGAGACGCATCTTTCCTGTGAAGAACTGTGCCGTATCGGTTTTACGATCGGAGCAGATATCCCTTTCTGCATCAAGGGAGGTACCCAAAGAGCACAGGGGGCGGGAGAACTCCTCAGCGCGGTGCCAAAGCTGCCGGAAAATCTCTGGATTTTGATTGCGAAGCCGAAATTTCCTGTCAGCACGAAGCTGGCATTTCAGGGTTTTGACCAGCAGGAGAATCCTTCCCATGCTGATGTTGAGGGGATGCTTGCAGCACTGGAAACGGGGGAAGTACAGCAAATTGCAGACAAACTGAGCAATGTGTTTGAGCCGTTCTGCCGTCCGGAAGAAATCGGGGCAATCAAGAAAATCATGCTCTCTCACGGTGCGGCAGGCGCCTTGATGAGCGGCAGCGGCAGTGCTGTTTTTGCTCTTTTTGAGCAGAAGCAACAGGCAGAGGCCTGCGCTCACGCCCTTGCAGAGATGGTGGAACAGGTGGATTTGGCGCGTCCTCTTTCCACCGGAATTTATGATCTTTGTGAATAACGAGCGAAAAGTCCGCGCATACTCTTGTTATCAAACAACAGGGAGTGGACGACATGAAGTATTACACAGAAATTGCGATGACAGCAGCACTGCTGCTGATGATTATGATCCTTTGCTGCGGACAGTTTTTTGCTGCAGCCCAAAGAGCGCAGGAGGAGGTCCTTCGCCTGCATATTCTGGCCAATTCCGATTCAGAGGAGGATCAGCAGCTGAAGCTGTTGGTACGGGATCATATCCTGCAAGAGGTTTCGGAATGGTTTCTGCCAGAGACGGACCGGAACACAGTGGAAAGGATAATCCAGCAAAGATTAGCGGAGATTACAGTGCTGGCTCAGGAGCGAGTGAAGGAAGAAGGTTACAACTATCCGGTTTCGGTGCAGCTGTGCCACAGCGACTTCCCAACCCGGGAATACGATGGGTTTACCTTGCCGGCCGGTGACTACGATGCTTTACGGATTTTGATCGGCGAAGGGAAAGGACAGAACTGGTGGTGCATCATGTTTCCGCCGCTTTGTGTTCCAACGGCTCTGAGTGAGGAATCTGCTGCGTGGTTTGAAGAACACGGTTTGGAACTTTTAGAGCAGGAACCCTGTTTCGAACCTCGCTTTGCCCTGTTGGAATGGTGGCAGCAGATCCATAAATAAAATTCATGGATTTTAAGAAAAAGCCTTGACAAAGCGGCTTTCCCACGCTAAACTAAATTCATACTCTGACAAATCGATACCGAAAACGGCGTTGATGAGAAGAATCTTTCCGAGCTGTCCCCAGAGAGGGAGCCATTTGCTGCAAGGCTCCTGCCAGAGAGGAAAGAGGGCCGTCTCTGAGCCCTGCTGTGAGGAACAGCAGCGTATCCCGGCGTTAACGGGCTTCAAAGTGACCTGCTTTCGGCAGGTAATTTGGGTGGTACCACGGAATTCAGACATTTCGTCCCATATTGGGGGCGAAGTGTCTTTTTTATTTTGTCAGAATGAAATTGTATGAAAAACTTTCTTATAAGGAGATGTTTCAAATGAAATGGAC
>JAGALG010000097.1 GCA_017848075.1 Oscillospiraceae bacterium
TCCCACTAGACCGGCAGAAAAACCAACATTGTAGAGGCTGTAGCCCTGATGGATACGCAGACAGTAGGTGGATAGCGGTGGAATCAGGAAGCCAATGATCAGACCGCACAGAACAGCCAGCAGCAGGGAGATCCAGTCGCTGCGAATGAGAGCAATTTCTGTGATGATCGGAGCCAGACAGGTGCCGTAGAGCGCATTGTAGATGTACTTGTTAAAGTCGTCGTTCTGGCGTTTCGCATAGAGGAAAACACCGGCAATGATGTGCCAGATATTGACGATATCCTTGCCGAACATGGCAAAACCGGCACAGAGCAAGATGCAGGCAATACCGGGTCCGGTGATGTTGACCTTCAGCAGCTGGAACAGCAGCAAAGCAATCGCCATGATGCAGGCAGCGTTGAAGAAGGTAGCCGCCACATTGGCAACGGCAAAGTTGTCGGCAATCAGACCGGCTTTGTGTGTTACGATGGAGACCATGCCCTCATAAATTTCCGCCGGAGATCCGCAAAGGAAGGCGAAAAGGAACATGGATACGCAGATAGCCCACAACAGCTGCTTGGCAAAGATGTAAGGCTTCATGCGCAGTGTTTCTTTAAATTGTTCGATAAGAGACACCCTTTCTTCATACTGATTTGTCTGCCGTAAGGCAAAACAGATACCAAAATTATAACATACTTCGGCGGCTCTCACAAGTCACGGCTCTGTCAATTCAGAATAGTGAAAATCAGGCATTTACACCAAAGCACAGGGAAATCAAGACTTTTCAAAGGGCATTCCATGCAGTATAATAGAAGTAGACTAATAAAAGGAGGAAGATCCATGCGTTTTATCCATACAGGAGATTGGCATATCGGTAAGTCCATTGCACCGCAGCGCTATGGGGCGGATTTCGCCCGCAGACGGAGGCAGGAGCTGCTGGAAACTGCTCAGAATATTGTCCGTTTTGCCAATGAAAATCAGGTGGATCTGATCCTCTGTGCCGGCGACCTGTTCCACAGTACCCATATCCGTATGGATGAGCTGAAAAGCCTGAACGCCATTCTTTCCGGATTGAAGAAGGCTCGCTTTGTGGTGGTATCCGGCAACCATGACCCGCAGATCAAGGACAACAATTACGAGCGAATCCACTGGTGCCCTCAAGTGACGGTGGCACCGGCCGCTTGTTCCACGCTGCCTATCCCGGAACTGGACTGCTGCATCCACTGCTATGGCTGGAGCGAGATCGAACAGCCTATGGCGATTCTGGATCAATGGCAGCCAAAGAAACAGGCGGCCTATGATATCCTCCTTCTCCACGGGGATGCGCTGACCACGCCAACCCGCTATCTGCCTATCAGTCCGGCATGGCTGCGGAGCCTGCCGATGGACTACATTGCTCTGGGTCATGTGCATCAGCCTACCGTTTTGGCGGAGCATATCCGCTACTGCGGAACTCCGGAACCGCAGGACATCGCGGAAACCGGCGAGCATGGTTTTTGGCTCTGCGATTTGAGTGTCGATGGCTTGTCGGTGCAGAAGATCGTCACGGCCCAGCGCAAATGCATCCGCAAAAAAATGGAGATCACGCCCAAAGACGCCAGCTGGCAGCTGCGTATGGCTATTCGAGCTATGGCACAGGCGGAGGGCAGCAACAATCTTTATGACATTCATCTTTACGGCCAGCATGGGGCAGAGCAGCCTCTGGAGCTGGAAAATCTGCGGCAGGAGCTGCTCAGTGACGGCGTTCTCTGCCAGCTGACCGACCGCACCGTGCCGGATTATGACCTGCAGCGACTGCAGCAGGAAAACGAAAACAACCTACTGGGTGGCTTTATCCGCAGCTTTGAGGGCAAGGCTCTCAATGAAGTGGAGAAGCTGGCCCTTGAAACGGGCATCGAAGCCCTTTTGCAGGAAATGAGGAACGAACAATGAGGATCGAGGAACTGTATCTGGCAGGCTTTGGCCGCTTCCATAACAAACGGATCACACTGCAGGACGGCCTCAATCTGATTTTTGGTGAAAACGAGGCAGGTAAAACGACACTGCAGCATTTCATTATGGGCATGCTTTACGGCTTTTTTGTGCCCACAGCCCGCAGAAAAACCTACACAGAGGATTACGAGCGCTATAAACCATGGAACAGCGATGTGATCTACGGCGGTACTTTGATTTGTCAAAAGGATGGACGCCGCTACCGGATTCAGCGCAACTTTTTGAAGGAGCGGGAATCTGTTCTGATCTTTGACGCAGACAGCGGCGAGGACATCAGCGACCAATTTCCTTATGACCCGGTGACCCGTCTGCGGGACCCGGGACCGCAGCTTTGCGGCGTATCCCGCAGCGTATTCTGCAACACCGCCAATGTGGCTCAGCTGCAGATCTCCCCGGCGGGGGATTTTTCCGCTGCATGGGAGGATCAGATTTTATCCCTGACAGAAACGGCGGACAGCAGTTTATCTCTGCAGAAGGTCTGTGCCATTCTAGATCAGAAGGCAGAGGCCATCGGCTCACCCAAACGAAAGAAAACACCCTACGGACAGGCCGCAGAGCGATTGGAACAACTGGAGCTGGAGCGGCAGGAGACCGAGTCCTCCGAACAGAGCCGCCAGCAGCTGCGTCACCGCATTGCGGAATTGGAAAAAAGCAAGGCTGCCCTGGAGCAGCAGCTTCAGCAGGCCGAACACAGCAAATATAAGGAAGATTATGAGAAAGCGCAGGGGATTTGCCAGCGAATCCGGGAGCTGCAAGCCTTGCTGGAGCAGCAGGCTCCGGCAGAAGATCCGGATACATTGCAGCAGAAGATCGGTGCCTGCCAGCAAGCCAAGCAAATGCTGGCCCGGGAGGAGCAGAACTTCAGCAAATGGGACAGCCGCCTGCAGGCGCTGAACCGCCGCTATCTGAATCAGCCGATCCGTATGCAGGATGTGTCGGTTTTGGATCGTTGCCTGCTTTTAGCGAAGAACAGTATGCTCTCAGAGGAAACCCAAAAATTGCGGGATCAGCTGCAGGAAAAACAGCAGGAGTTTATCTCCATTCCGCCGCTGAACTCCAATGAAGCACTGGAAGCCCTTGTGGAATATGAAGGCTGGCAGGAAGATTTGGAAGCGCGCAGCATCAGCGGCAAGTGGATCGTTTTGATCGTTGGTCTGCTTTGCTTGGCTAGCGGTGCCGCTTTGGGCTGGCTGCTGGATCCCTTCTTCTACATTGGAGCCGCCATTGGTTTGATTTTGATGATCTGCAGCTTCTTCCTCAGCAGCAAGCGCAAAGAAGCGGAGGAGGCCGCAGAGGAACAAGCCCTGATCCTGCAAAAATTCAATATGGAGACTTATGAACAGCTGAAAGCCCA
>JAGALG010000098.1 GCA_017848075.1 Oscillospiraceae bacterium
CGTCACCTTTCCTTGTATATATGGGGCCGCTGCTGCATTTGCAGACTGCCTTACAGGATTGTGATGGCTTGGGCTTTGCGTCGGCAGTTTATGCTTATTTACAGGAAGTGGAGGCCAGAGAAAAGCTGAAAGCTGCCTTTGCCACGGAAAATCTCTTGTATGAATCCATCTTACAGCAGAATCATGAGGCCTGGGACTTGCTGATCGATCTGCTGGATACCATGGCAACGGTTCTTCGGGGCCATGTACTGCCAACCGATCAGCT
Source organism: Oscillospiraceae bacterium (assembly GCA_017848075.1). Classification (GTDB taxonomy): domain Bacteria; phylum Bacillota; class Clostridia; order Oscillospirales; family Ruminococcaceae; genus Negativibacillus. Next base: position 266 of record JAGALG010000098.1, read on the forward strand.
GATCGAGCTGTTCCGCTTGGGAATTGGCACCTGCGACTTCGGTTCTATCCCAAATACATTGGATCAGGTAACCATCGGTACAGCGGATCGCATCCGTCCCAATGAACCGAAGGTGGTCTTTGTGTTGGGCATGAATCAGGGAGAATTCCCGCCACAGCTGCAGGAACAGCCCTTCTTTACCGATGGAGAACGGGAAAAGCTGTTGGAATCCGGTATCCAGATCGGCCCAACGGTTTTGCGTCAAAACGATTACGAACAGCTGTATCTCTACTCTGCTTTGACTGCAGCATCCCATCGGCTGTATCTCAGCTATCATCTCAGCCTGGGCGATGGCAGCCAATGTGCTCCAACACCGATTTTGCGCCGGATTCTTGAGCTGACAGAGGAACGCTGCCTTGTAAAACAGGAGCAGCTGGGCGAGCTGTTCTATGCAGTCAATGAGGAGACTTTGTACGAGACTCTTTGCCGCCAGTATCGCAGGGACAACGGTGTTGTCAGCGCTATGTATGAACAGATCAAAGACAGCGAAAAAGGGGAATCCTTGGAACAGCTGGAGGCACTTTTGCAGAAAAAGGATTATGCTATCGAGGACCCGGCTGTTGCAAGGGAGTTGTTTGGCAGCACCATGCGTTTGTCGCCTTCTAATGTGAATAAATATTTCTCCTGTCCCTTTTCTTACTTCTGTTACTCCGGCTTGCAGCTGCGGGAACGCCGACGGGCAGACTATTCCAGTCTGGAGGCTGGCAATCTGCTCCATCATCTGCTGGCGCAGATGGTTCTGCGTTATGGTGGTAAGGGCCTTGCAGACCTGAGCCTGAGCCAGCTGGAAGCAGAATCGGAACGCTTAGTTGAGGAGTATCTTCAGGATTGTTTAGGCGATGCGGACAAGCTGCAAAAACGCAGCCAATATTTGTTCCGCTCTCTGTCCAAGCGGGCTTCCTATATCTTGAGACAACTGGGAGAGGAATTTTCTCAAAGTGAATTTGAACCTTTGTACTGTGAACTGCCCATTCGCAGTGGCTCTCCGGTGCCGCCGGTCGTTTTCGAGACAGAGGAAGGCATCCGTCTGTCCATTGAAGGCATCGTGGACCGAGTGGATGTGATGGAGAAAAACGGCCGCCGCTATGCAAGGGTCATCGACTATAAGTCCGGTGGGCAGAGCTTTTCCTATACAGAAATGTTCTACGGACTGAAGCTGCAAATGCTGCTGTACCTGCTGTCGATCTGTGAAAACGGCAGCGGTAAGCTACAGGGAGCTGTTCCTGCCGGTGTCTTGTACTTCCCGGCACAGGACGCTTCTTTGACTGTGGAACGGAGCAGCGACAGCGGAGCAGTGGAGAAAAAACGGCAGGAAAAATACAAAATGACCGGTCTTGTACTGGAGGACGAGGATTGCATCTACGGCATGGAAAAGCCGCAGCTCAAGATCACCAAGACCAAAAAAGGGCAGAGCGAACAGAGATTGGTGGAGGGCCGCTATATTCCGGTCAAATCCACCAGCAAAGGCTGGCATGCCAGCCAGTCCAAACTGGCCAGTGAGGAGCAGATGCGCCTGATTTTCCGTCATATCCGACAGCTGATGACCGATATGGCAGAAAACTTAAGCCATGGCCGCATTGAAGCCCTTCCTGCAGGCACCAAATCGGAGCAGCCTTGCAGCTATTGCGAGTTCCGCAGTATCTGCCGCCATCAGGACAGTGATAAAAAGACGGTGTTTGCTGCAATGAAAAAAGAGGATTGCTTCGATGAACTGGAGCAGCGCTATTTCGGAGAGAAGGGGGAGGAGTAAATGAGCCAGCCAAAGTGGACCCGGGAACAAAAACAGGCCATTGATGTGCGGAAAGGTACTGTACTGCTGGCAGCCGCCGCAGGCAGCGGAAAGACTGCTGTATTGGTACAGCGTGTCATCGATATCCTCAGTGACCCCAGTGATCCGGTAGAGCCGAAGCAGCTTTTGGTGGTGACCTTTACCCGTGCCGCCGCCGAACAGATGCAGGAGCGGATCAGTCAACGTTTTCAGGAGCTGCTGGCAGCTGATCCGACCAATCATTATTTAAGAAAACAAATGGCTCTGCTTTCTACCGCTCGCATCAGCACTGTTCACTCCTTCTGCATGAACCTGATTCGTGCCAATTTCCACCTGTTGGGCATCCAGCCGGATGTGCGCTTGGGAGACGAGGGAGACATGAAGCTGCTGACCGCCGAATTGGCGGAGGACTGCATCGAAGCCTTCTATGAAAAAGACGCCTTAAATAGCAGTGAGGATTTTGCTCAGGTTGTAAAACTCTTTTCCAACCGGGGAGATGACCGGGACCTTCCGGGTCTGCTCTTAAAAATCTACCATTTTCTGCGCAGTCGTCCTTATTACAATCAGTGGATGGACGATGCTTTGGCAGCCTATGGCTATGAAGGAGCGATCGAGGAGAGCCTTTGGGGACGCTTGATCTTGGAAGAATCTCGGCGCTCTCTTGAGGAAGTGAAGGAGGAACTGAGCCACAGTGATGATGCCATTTGGGCTGAGGAGCTCCTTGGCCTGCTGAACGAGGGCCGCTGGGACCCCATCTTTCATTATGTACAGTCTCATCCTGCCAAAGAACGCAAAACGGAAACAGCAAAGAAGCTTGCAAAACAGCTGGGCGAAAGCCTGTTCTGCTGCTCGGAAGCTGCCTTCCGGCGGGATCTGCGGCATTTATACCCACGAATTTCCACTCTCTTTGAACTGGTAAGGGACTTGGATCGTCGCCTTGTTGAAGAAAAACAGCGCCGTCATATTCTGGACTTTGCCGATTTGGAGCATCTGTGCATTCAGCTGTTGGTACAGCCCGGGGAGGACGGCAGCTACGGCAAAACACAGCTGGCAGAGGAGCTGTCCAAAGAAC
>JAGALG010000099.1 GCA_017848075.1 Oscillospiraceae bacterium
GCCGCACCGAAGCAGAAAAAGAACTGAAAGAACGCCGCAACGAAGTACAGCGTCTGGAACGCCGTATCCAGCAGAAAGAAGAATCCATCGACCGCAAGATGGATAATCTGGAGAAAAAAGAAGAAACCCTCCAGAACAAGATCAAAGAAGCAGAAAAGAAACTGGCCGAGGCCGATCAGGTTAAGGCAAGTCAGTTCGAAATGCTGGAGAAAATCTCCGGCTATACCGCAGAGCAGGCAAAAGAATATCTGCTGTCCTCTCTGGAAAACGAACTGATCCACGAAAAAGCAGTCAAGATCAACGAATACAACCAGAAGTTCAAAGATGAAGCAGACAGCAAAGCCAAAGAGATCATTGCAACTGCCATTCAGAAATGTGCTTCTGACTATGTAGGCGAGGTTACCGTTTCTGTTGTACCTCTGCCAAACGATGAGATGAAAGGCCGCATCATCGGTCGTGAGGGCCGCAATATCCGCACTCTGGAGACCCTGACCGGCGTGGACCTGATCATCGACGATACTCCGGAAGCAATCACCCTCTCCAGCCATGACGCTGTAAAGAGAGAGGTTGCCCGCATCGCTCTGCAGCGCCTGATCCAGGACGGCCGTATCCACCCAGCCCGCATTGAGGAGACTGTGGAGAAAGCACAGAGAGAGATCGATCAGAAAATCAAACAGGATGGCGAAAATGCTGTTCTGGAAACCAATGTACATACCATGCACCCAGAGCTGGTAAAACTGCTGGGCCGCATGAGATATCGTTCCTCCTATGGCCAGAATGTGCTGCAGCACTCCATTGAGGTTGCCAACCTGGCAGGTGTTATGGCTGCCGAGCTGGGCGCTGATGTGGCTCTGGCACGCAGAGCCGGTCTGCTTCACGATATCGGTAAGGCTCTGACCCATGAGGTGGAAGGCTCCCATGTGAAGATCGGTGTGGACATTGCCCGCAAATACAAAGAGAACCCAGCTGTGATCCATGCCATCGAAGCACATCACGGCGATGTGGAACCAAAATCTCTGGTGGCTTACATCATTCAGGCAGCGGATGCTATCTCCGCAGCTCGTCCGGGTGCCCGCAGAGAAAACATTGAAAACTACATCAAACGACTGGAAAAACTGGAGGAGATCACAAGCTCCTTTGAAGGCGTTGAGAAATGCTACGCGATCCAGGCTGGTCGTGAGATCCGTGTTATGGTTCGTCCGGAGATCGTCAGCGATGACAAGATGACCATTCTGGCTCGTGACATCGTCAATAAGATCGAGGCTGAGCTGGAATACCCAGGTCAGATCAAGGTCAACATGATCCGCGAGAGCCGCGCCATCGACTACGCAAAATAAAGAAAGCCGTGAACAGCGGGCAGCTCTGCTGCCTGCTGTTTTTCTTCCCCGGGAAAATACGGCAACAATCTGCAATTTTCAACAAGAATAAAACGAAGAGTATAAGAGAACACTATCCAAAATAGACTTTTGGAGGTGTTTTCATGGCCAATGAAGAAAAAAAGAAGGAAGGCAACGATCCTTCCATTGATGAGGAAGAGTTGCGGGATCAGCTGTTGGAAAGCGGTTCCGTCACCCTGCGCCGAGCCAAGCATGTGATTCACTGCCTTTGTGTCATCGGCCAGATCGAGGGGCATTATATTCTGCCCCCGCAAAATAAAACCACAAAATATGAGCATGTGATCCCCCAGCTGGTGGCGATCGAGCAGGACCCCCAGATCGAAGGTCTGCTGATCATTCTCAATACAGTCGGCGGCGATGTGGAGGCCGGTCTTGCCATTGCGGAGCTGATCTCCGGCATGAAAAAGCCGGCGGTGTCTCTGGTGCTGGGCGGCGGCCACTCCATCGGAGTGCCTTTGGCCTGCAGTGCCAGACAGTCCTTTATTGCCCCTTCGGCAACCATGACCATCCATCCGGTACGGATGAACGGTTTGGTGCTGGGCGTGCCCCAGACCTTGTCCTACTTTGACAAGATGCAGGAGCGGATCGTCCGCTTTGTGACGGAAAACTCCGGAATTGATTCCGACCGTTTCCGCCAGCTGATGATGAATACCGGTGAACTGGTCATGGATATGGGCACTGTCCTGGACGGCGAAAGCGCCGTGGACTGCGGCCTGATCGACCATTTGGGCGGTCTCAACGAGGCCATCGACTGTCTCTACGCTATGATCGAGGAGGGCGAGGACCATGCTGATCCACAGTGTCATGATGCTTGATGCCCTGCTCCCTCCGCAGGAGCCGCCTTCCTGCAGCCTACAGCCTTTGGGCAACGGCTGGGTGGAAGGTGTGGAGCAAAACGGACAAATGACGGTGCGCCGCATCATTTCCACGAATCCGGCAGATTATCTGAAGCCGGAATATATGCCGGGACAGCTTTTTGTCCCTTCCAGACGCAAAAAATAAGAAAGTATAACATAGAGTGTGAGTAACAGGGGCCTTCCCTTCGGGAAGCCTTACATAAGGAGGTATTTTTATGACCATTTGGGACGCTCTTCTGCAGGGCATCGTACAAGGACTGACCGAATTCCTGCCGGTGTCCAGCTCAGGCCATCTGTCTCTGGTGCAGTACTTCACCGGAAATTCCGGTGAGACCGGAGCCATGTTCTCCATCCTGCTCCATCTGGGCACGCTGATCGCCGTGTTCATCGCCTTCCGGGGCATCATTTGGGAGCTGATCCAGGAGGCCTTTGCCATGATCGGCGATATGCTGAAGGGGAAATTCTCCTTCCGGAACATGAACGGCAAGCGCCGCATGATCTGGCTCTTTGTCCTGTCCGAAGTGCCGCTGCTGGCCTTTTTGCTGGTGAAGGATTATGTGGGCATGGTTTCCGCCGACAACAGCATTTTGGTGGAGGGCTTCTGCTTCGTGGTGACCGGTATTCTGCTGCTTCTGGCCGATAAGCTGGGCAGCGGTAAAATCAATATGGATACCATGCGTCCACGGGATGCCGTAGCCATGGGTATTGCCCAGGGAATTGCGACCCTGCCGGGCATTTCCCGTTCCGGTTCTACCGTAGCGACTGGTCTGCTGATGGGTCTGGATCGGGGCTACGCTGTTACCTTCTCCTTTATTATGGGCGTTCCGGCGGTGCTGGGTGCCAATATTCTGGAGCTGGGCGACGCCATTGGCAGCCCCTTCCCTCTCAGCCTGCCTGTCGTGCTGGTCGGCGTTGTATCTGCTGTGCTGTTTGGTTTGCTGGCCATTAAGATGGTACAGTGGCTGATCCACACCGACAAATACAAATATTTTGGTTACTATACACTCGCTCTCGGTGTGCTGACCATTGTCATCGCCCTGATCGAGTGGAGAACTGGACATCGAATCCAGCAGTTCCTGTTGAATTAGCAAAGAGCAAGAAAGGCGATTGATATGGCAACAAGCAAAGGAACAAAAAAAACAACGACAAAGAATAAATCTACCGCCCGCAAGCCGACTGCCAAGCAGTTGGAGGCGCAGCAGAAAGCCCGCAAGGAGCTGCTGGCCATTATTCTGTTTGCCGCGGGAATTCTGCTGTTCTGCATCACTCTGATCAAAGGACAGAATGTATGGCTGTGGTTCCATAATCTGATTTTGGGCTTCTTCGGTTGGAGTGCTTACCTGATCTCCCCACTGTTTCTCTACATAGCCATTATGGCGGCGAAGGATCGCCCCTTTGATATTGTGAAGCACAAGGTTTGGCAGAGCATGGTGTTGGTCTGCCTGCTCAGCGGTGCTACCCAGATCTTTGGCGAGGGCGTTCCGCCTGTGGACGGCCTGTTCCCTAAGATCGGCTACCTCTTTGGAGAGGGCACGGAACTGAGCGGCGGCGGTGTGGTTTCCATGCTGACCGGCGTTCCCCTGCTGTCCCTTTTTGGGGCTACCGGCGCAAAGATCACCATTATCCTGCTGATCTTTGTGTTCACCATGATCGTCACCGGTGCGACTCTCTACGACCTGTACCGCAGCGCCAAAAAACCGGTGAAGAAGATCGAGGAAGTGTATACTGCCCATGTGGAGTATCGGGAGGCCAATCCAAAACCGGCCGCCCCAGCCCGCAGACGCTTTAATATCGATATCCCGGTGGATGAAACCGTGCTCCCCGATCATTTGATGGATGAGCCAAAAGCCGCAGAGCCTGTGGTTGAGGAGAAAAAAGAAGCTCCCAAAGAGGAAATGGCCCCCAGCATCATCAGCTTTGAAAAGGCCAAGGAGCAGCGGGATCAGTATCTGGCCAGCCATCAGCGGGCAGAAGCCCAGCATAACTCCATCGAGGATCTGCTGCCTCCGGCTATGAAGACCCCGGAAGAAGCCAAAAGCGAAAAGAAAAAGGACCCCATCATCGAGGCCCTGATCAATAAGGCGGTGCAGCCGCCGAAGCTGTCCAATCTGGACAATTCCTTCAGCAAAACCCTCAGTCAGCAGGAAAAGGTTATGAGCGAGATCACCGACAAAAAAGTGGTGGATGAGCTGCTGCAGCCGGTGACCGATTCCAATGACAGCAAAGAGACTCTGCTGCGCTTTGCGGATCAGCTGAACAGTCCGGAGAAGGAGCCGGAAGGCGATCCGATTCCGGAGAACGATGGTGAGGACGAGGGCTTCCGCTTCGACTTTAACGGTCACAGCACGGCGAAGCCGCAGCTGACTTTAGTGGAGAAAGAAGCCGAAACCGCAGCGGAATCCGCTCCGGAGGAGCTTCCGGAAGAAAAGGAAGCAGCCAGCGAGGAGGAAGTGGCAGAAATGGTCACCCAGCTGGAGGAAGCCGTGGAAGAAGAGGAAGAACCTTACACCCCACCTCCGGTGGAGCTGCTGAACGATATGCCGCAAACCACCGACCCGAACCTGCAGGAGGAACTGCGGGTCAATGCAGAGAAGCTGGTGGATACCCTCCGCAGCTTTGGTGTGCAGACCCGCATCGTGGATATTGCCCGCGGCCCGGCGGTTACCCGCTATGAGCTGCAGCCTTCTGCCGGTGTAAAAATCAGTAAAATCACCGGTTTGGCAGACGATATTGCCTTGAATCTGGCGGCCTCCGGTGTTCGTATCGAAGCGCCGATCCCCAATAAACCGGCGGTGGGCATCGAAGTTCCAAACAAGGTAGTCAGCACCGTCAGCATCCGTGAAGTCATCGACTCCGAGGAATTCCGTGCTGCCAAATCCAAGTTGTCCGTTGCACTGGGCCGGGATATTGCCGGTAAGATCACCATTGCCGATCTGGCAAAAATGCCTCATACTCTGATTGCCGGTGCCACCGGTTCCGGTAAATCGGTCTGCATCAACTCTCTGATCGTCAGCATCCTGTATAAGGCCACTCCCGATGAGGTAAAGCTGCTGATGGTCGACCCGAAAATGGTTGAGCTGGGTATCTATAACGGTATTCCGCACCTGCTGGTGCCGGTTGTCACCGACCCGAAAAAGGCGGCCGGTGCTCTGGCCTGGGCAGTCAATGAAATGCTGAACCGCTACCAGATGTTCAAGGACTACGGTGTTCGTGATTTGTCCGGATTTAACCGCATGGCTCCGGAAAAGGGCCTCAAGACTATGCCGCAGATCGTCATTATCATCGACGAGCTGGCCGACCTGATGATGGCGGCTCCCGGCGAGGTGGAGGATTCCATCTTCCGACTGGCGCAGATGGCCCGTGCAGCCGGTATGTATCTGGTTATTGCTACCCAGCGTCCGTCTGTCGATGTTATCACCGGCGTCATCAAGGCCAACATTCCATCCCGTATTGCCTTCGCCGTATCCTCTCAGATCGACTCCCGTACCATTTTGGACTCCTCCGGTGCGGAGAAGCTGCTGGGACGAGGCGATATGCTCTTCAGCCCGGTCGGTGCTACCAAGCCGCTGCGTGTGCAGGGCTGCTTTGTCACCGATGGCGAGGTGGAGCGCATCATTACCTTCATCAAGGAATCGCAGAAGAAGATGACCTATGACGAAAAGATCATGGAAGAGATTGAGCGTCAGGCCGTTTCTGAGAAGAAAAAAGGCGGCGATAAAGAATCCGGCGGCGGTTTCATGGATGAGGATGAAATGCTGCCAAGCGCCATTGAGTGCGTTGTGGATGTGGGACAGGCCTCCACTTCCCTGCTGCAGAGGAAGCTGAAGTTGGGCTACGCCCGAGCTGCCCGCATCATGGATATGATGGAGGAAAAAGGCATCATCGGCCCATACGAGGGCAGTAAGCCCCGTCAGGTCCTGATCAGCAAGGACCGCTGGATCGAAATGAAGATGATCGCCCAGCAAAAGGCGGAAGATGAGCGGCGAAATTATTAAGAGCAGCCTTTAAGTTCCGTTACGCCGCTCGACCTCGGCTGTGCCGCCAAAGATGACGGGCGGCACTTTCCTGAGGAAAGACCAGCCGATGTCCGATCCGTGGATCAGGGCATAAAAGCGAAATGATTGAAACTCTGAAAGCAATAAAAAAACCTCCACCCTGCAAAAGGGTGGAGGTTTTGCTTTTATTTGCTCAGGGCATCATTGATCGCCTGAATGTCTTTTTCACTGAATTCGGTGACGATTTCAGTGTCATTGAGGAAAGATCCGCTGTAATCATCGTTTGCCATATTCAGATAGATCCAAAGCAGATACAGCGCACGACCTTCTGCTGTGGATACATCGCCGTTAAAATTAGCGGCGTCGCTGTGAATGGAATCGTAAGAAATATTGGTCGTATTATCAATACAGATCTGGAACTTATTGGAGCTTGCTCCCTCCTGGTTTGCTTCATTGATCCAATAGCCAATATCCGCAGAGATGTTGATCAAATAGCAATCTGCCTTTTCGCCTTCAAAATCATCGATCTGATAGTGGAGCACAGAGCGAACTTCCGGAGCATCAGCAGTATTTCCGGTAAATTCTTTAAAGAGAGTCTGCCACTGGGCAAAGTCTTCGGACTGGATCGTTTCGTTTACAACATCAGCGATCAGCTGCTGTTCTTTGCTCATACCGCCGCAAGCAGTCAAGGAAAGACTCATGGCAGCGGCTAAAAGGAAAGCAAGTAGTTTTTTCATTGTGGAACATCCTTTTCGATAAAGTAATAGAACCATTATACTTTTTGCAGATTCTATTGTCAACGAAAAAAAACAGCCACCTTCACAGGCGGCTGTTTTGCTATGCTCTGAAATTAGAAGCGCAGGGACAGGCAGCTGAGACCACCGTCCAGTTTGCGGTATTCGGAAGTGTCGCAGAGGATCACTTCGTAGCCGGCGTCACGAACCAGCTGAGCAACTTTTGGGAAGTTAGCCGGAACGATGACTTTATTGTTGACCCAGATGCAGTTTGCTGCGTAGGACTCGTCCTCTGGGATCAGGATCTGTTTTGCATTTTTGAATTCTTCTTTTTCCACGAACTCGCCGGATACCAGGAAGGTGTTGTTTTCCAGGTAGTTTACGCCGGTTTTCAGATGGAGAACTTTTTCCAGAGTTACTTCAGAACCGCTGAGGCCCCAGCCTTCCAGAATTTCGATGAACTGGCGGATGCCTTCTTCGTTGGTTCTTGCGGAGCGGCCAACATAGAAGTGGTCGCCAACCATCATAACATCGCCGCCCTCCAGGGTGCCTGGAGCTTTGATGTATGCGATTTTATCATCGGAGTAGAATTTGCGAACAGCCTCAACGATGTGTTCTTTTTCACCGTTTCTGGATGCAGCACCCGGATTGGTGATGATAGCACCCATACGGGTCATAACAGCATCGTCTTCGATGAAGCAGGAGTCTGGATATTCTTCCATTGCAGGCAGAACAGTAACTTCTACGCCGCAGGATTTCAGTGCTTCAATGTAAGCATCATGCTGTTTGATGGCCAGCTCGTAGTCTGGTTTGCCCAGCTCCGGAGCGGAAGTGATGCCATCGATCAGGGATCTTGCAGGTCTTCTGACAATAACATTTTTGAACATCATTATTACCTCTCAATCATATTTTTGGATACTTTTTCAGTATAGCACAAAGTGCAGAAAGATACAATTCTTTCCGGAGATTCTTAATTCCAAACAGGTCGATTGACCGGAGATGGCACCAAACCATGATCCAGCGCATCAGCACTGTCATCAAAAATCACCTGCAGGTCGACGCCCTGAGCGTCTTCATAAACGATGGTGACCTGATTATTTTTCCGTACGCTGTCGATGGCAAGACAATTTTGGGCATCATACAGGAACATCAGACCCGGTGGGTCGTTGTAAGTATTCTGCACATAGTCCACATAGCGCTGGATATCCCGCGTTTTATGGATGTTGCCGGGAATGAAATCGGTGCTGTGGTACATGTTGAGGTCGCCGTTTTCTTCGGCGGTACTGATCCAGTCGGTGCGGTAGTGGGTCAGGTCGATGATGTAATACCAACCATCCTGGAAGATGTAGTTGAAGATATGACCGCTGCCGTCCCGCTGGGAAGTGGCAATGTAGCCTACTTCCTCATAGTCGCCGTCCAGAATGTAATTGAGCCAGTTGGCCGAGGTGGCACAGCAGCCTTCGTTGGTACGAACCGCATCATAGCCGGGCTTGTGATGTTCCCAGTTGATGCCGTTCTCCGCTTGACGGATGTTGTCGTCTGCCGCAGCAAAGTTGCCGATCTGATACAGCTGCAAAGCCTCGTAAAGGCTGCTGATCTGCTGTTGTTTTTCTTCCGGGGAGGCGCCAAGCAGCTGGTGGATCTGAGCATTGCTGTAGCGGCTTTCGCCCAGATGTCGGGCAGGCACCCAGAAGATTTCGGGAGCGACTTCCATCTGGAAGTCTGCCTCGTGGCGCAGGGTCAGCAAATCTTGCCCCGGGTCGCCGCTGTAGTCCACATTTAGCTCTCCGCTTCCGCTGGCAGGGCTGTTGATCAGCTGGTACTCGTAGCGATATTCGTAGGCTTTGCCCTGATCGTCCAGGAAGGTAAAGACATAGGTACGGTTTTGCAGCCAATCCTCACCGGGATGACCGTCACCCCACTGAATGGAGTCGCCGGGATTCAGGGTCAGGTTCATAAAATCAAGGCCGGTTCCCTGGCTGACATTCATAAAGAAGTCCGGGTTATCCCGAACGGTCTGCAGCCAGTCTTCGCCGTTATCAATGAAGTTCAAAGACCAGAAATGCAGGGGAATGTCCGTGGTGTTGATCAGATGGAACTGGAAGTTCCAGTCCCCGTTTGGAGTCAGGTATTTCTCTGCCACTTCATGAGCCAGATTTTCTGTCTCACTGGAGGAAGGGGCCTGAGGGAGATTGGTATTTTCCTGCTGTACCGGACTGGAGGCCTGAATGGAGAGCTGATACTCCAAAACAGCCACCCGTTCCCGCAGCTCGTTGATCTGCGCCTGTAAATCATCGTTGTTGTTCTGGCAGCCGCTCAGGGACAAAATCATAGCCGCAGCCAGAAGATAGATGTTTATTTTTCCCATGAGAACCTCCTTATCTGTGCGATCACAAAGTCAATGCCAAAGGTTTTGATCAGCAGTCCTACAAAGGAACTGATGCCGATGACCGGGCCGGACAAGATGCCGCCGATGATGACGATGAGAATATCGGTCAGCAGCAGAGCCCGTCCTTCGGGCAGGGAACTGTATTTCTTTAAAATCAATGCTACAATGTCCGTGCCGCCGGAGCTGGCTCCTACATAGAACATCAAAGCACCGGCAAGGGCGATGATGGCAGCTCCCACCACAGCCGAAACAAAGGGGCTGGCGATCAGCCGGTTTTCCGCTGTGAAGACAGTGGAGAAAAAGCCGATGGTGCTGGTGGTCAGGACGGAACCGGCCAGATTTTTGAGAGCGGCCTCCTTACCCAAAAGCAGGAGAGCAAGAAAAAGCAGGCCGTAGTTGATGACAGCCAAAATGGCCGCCGGAGAGAAGGGCAGAAAGGCATTCAGGATCACCGAGATTCCGGTGGTGCCGCCTAAAAGCAGGGAGTGGGGATAAAGAAAGGCCGCCGTTCCGACCCCGTAAAGCAGGCTGCCCAAAACGAGAAACAGGGCCTTCAGCGCAGCAGTCTTGTAGTCTTGTTTGTTGTGTGTTGCTTGCATCGTGTTCACCATAGAGGAAAAGTTTTATGTTTATGATACCGCAAAAGCAAAGCTTGCAGGGGTATCATTGTCCATTCCAGGCGGCAGCGATGCATTTTGCAGAGCGTATCGCCTTGGACATCCAGTATCATAACTGTTTTACAGTTATGATACCGCAAAAGCAAAGCTTACAGTTATTATACCATTGCTGGCAGGAAAATCAAGGAGCTTGCACTCAGCCCCGACCACACAAAAAGCAGCCGCTCCATTGGGAGCGGCTGCTTGGCTTTATCAGTCTATTTATTTGCTTGCTTCCTCAACCGCAACAGCGCAGGCTACCGTAGCGCCTACCATTGGGTTGTTGCCCATGCCGATCAGGCCCATCATTTCTACATGGGCAGGAACGGAGGAGGAACCTGCGAACTGTGCATCGCCGTGCATGCGGCCCATGGTGTCGGTCATGCCGTAGGAAGCAGGACCAGCTGCCATGTTGTCCGGATGCAAGGTACGGCCGGTACCGCCGCCGGATGCAACAGAGAAGTATTTCACGCCGTTTTCCCAGCACCATTTCTTATAAGTGCCGGCAACCGGATGCTGGAAGCGGGTTGGGTTGGTGGAGTTACCGGTGATGGAAACATCAACCTTCTCAGCACGCATAACAGCAACACCTTCGGAAACATCGTTGCAGCCGTAGCATTTTACTTTTGCTTTGTCGCCGTCGGAGAATGGAACTTCACGAACCACTTTCAGCTCGCCGGTGAAGAAATCATAGTCGGTCTCCACATAGGTGAAACCGTTGATTCGGGAGATAATATAAGCGGCATCTTTGCCCAGACCGTTCAGAATAACACGGAGCGGATTTTTGCGGGCTTTGTTTGCGGTTCTTGCGATACCGATTGCGCCCTCTGCTGCGGCAAAGGACTCGTGGCCTGCCAGGAAGCAGAAGCAGTTGGTTTCTTCTCTCAACAGCATTGCGCCCAGATTACCGTGGCCCTGGCCAACGGCTCTCTGCTCTGCAACGGAGCCCGGTACACAGAAGGCCTGCAGGCCGATACCGATGGCTTCCGCAGCATCTGCTGCGTTGGTGATGCCCTTTTTCAGAGCAACAGCACAGCCCAGAGTGTAAGCCCAAACCGCATTTTCAAATGCGATTGGCTGGATACCTTTTACGATGTTCTCTACATCGATCCCTTTGGAGAGGCACAGATCTCTTGCTTCCTCCAGGGAATTCATGCCGTATTCGTTCAGACATGCCTCGATTTTAGGCATTCTGCGGCTCTGACCTTCAAAAACTGCCATGTTGATTCCCTCCTATTCTTCGCGTGGATCGATGTATTTAGCGGCGTTTTCATAACGGCCGTAAGTACCGATATTTTTCTCGTAAGCAGCATTTGGTTCCATGCCGTGACGGATGTCCTCCAGCATTTTGCCCAGTCTTACAAATTTATAGCCGATTGGCTCGTTGTTGGCATCCAGTGCAACAGAGATGATGTAGCCCTCTGCCAGCTCCAGATAGCGCACACCTTTGGCGTTGGTGGAGAAGATGGTGCCCACCTGAGAACGGAGGCCTTTGCCCAGGTCTTCCAGACCGGCGCCGATTGGCAGACCGCCTTCGGAGAATGCAGTCTGGGTGCGGCCGTAAACCAGCTGTTTGAAGATTTCACGCATTGCCACATTGATGGCATCGCAAACCAGGTCGGTGTTCAGCGCTTCCAGCAGAGTTTTGCCTGGAAGGATCTCGCCGGCCATAGCAGCGGAGTGAGTCATACCGGAGCAGCCCAGAGTTTCAACCAGAGCTTCTTCGATGATACCGTCTTTGACATTCAGGGTCAGTTTGCAGCAGCCCTGCTGTGGAGCACACCAGCCAATACCATGGGACAGACCGGAGATATCACTGATCTGATATGGTTTTACCCAGCGGCCCTCTTCCGGAATGGGAGCAGGTCCATGATGTGGTCCTTTGGTTACAGGACACATTCTCTCAACTTCATGAGAATAGTTCATGCTATAAAACTCCTTTCAAACCTTTTACCAAAACGATTGCTCGGATCACAAAAGGATTCGTTACGCTTATTATACAAAAAAACCGGGAACAATACAAGGAACGGCCCCGGCTTTCCGACGGGAATTGATGGGATTCTCTCGCAGAGAGAAAACGAGGCCTCGATCCCGAGGCCTCGCAAGAAACAAGCTTATGCTTTGTCAACGGATCCGAAGAGGATCATTTTTTCTTTTACTTTTTCTTTGATGGCTTCGTAACCCGGTTTCAGCAGTTTGCGTGGGTCATAGCCTTTCTTTTCGTGGTCTTTGCCGGCCTCGATGTATTTGCGGGTTGCTTCCGCAAAGACGATCTGACATTCGGTGTTTACATTGATTTTGGAAACGCCCAGAGAGATGGCCTCTTTTACCATTTCGTCCGGAATACCGGTACCGCCGTGGAGAACCAGAGGCATTGCGCCGGTCAGCTTCTGGATCTCAGCCAGAACATCCAGATTCAGACCCTTCCAGTTTGGTGGGTATACGCCGTGGATATTACCGATGCCGGCAGCCAGCATATCAACGCCCAGATCAGCGATCATTTTGCATTCCTGTGGATCGGCTACTTCGCCGTTGCCGGTCACGCCGTCTTCTTCGCCGCCGATAGCGCCGACCTCTGCCTCAACAGAGCAGCCCAGCTCTTTGGCACGACGGATGATATCTTTGGTTTTTTCGATGTTTTCTTCGATTGGGTATTTGGAACCATCGAACATAACGGAGGAGAAGCCTTTTTCCAGACATTCGATAGCGCCTTCGTAGGAGCCGTGGTCCAGATGGAGCGCAACCGGAACGGTAATGTTCAGCTCGTCCAGCAGACCGTTTACCATGCCAACAACGGTTTTGTAGCCGCCCATGTATTTGCCTGCACCCTCAGATACACCGAGGATAACCGGGGAATTGCACTCCTGTGCAGTGGTCAGAACCGCTTTTGCCCATTCCAGATTGTTGATGTTGATATGACCGATGGCATATTTGCCGGCCTTTGCTTTATCCAGCATTTCTTTTGCAGAAACTAACATTTGAATCGTCCTCCTTTGACTTCGGAAATTCTCTTTCCTTATACTCATTATAAGCCTATCATTGGGAAAATGCAATGAAAAACGGCGGCAGGAACGGGAATTATTCTGTTAAATTTACAACAAATCAGTCAAAAAGCTGGGGATTCCTGCGGGCATAATGAAAGAGGTACTGCTGGGCGATGCCCCGATAGGGCAGCAGTGCTTCCGGCAGTCCATGGGGGTAGAGGGTCGCCATGGCCCGCTTCATCCACACATCCATAGGGAAGGCGTCCAGCTTGTAGAAGCCGAAAAGCAGGGCGCAGTCAGCCACTTTGGGGCCAACACCGCAGATCTGCTGCAGATGGTCGCTGGCTTCCTCATAGGACATGGAAGGGATCGCCTCCAGCCGAACCTGTCCGCTGACTACCTTTTGGGCGGCATCCAGCAGATACTTGGCCCGGAATCCTGCCCGCAGCGGCGCCAGATCCTCCAGCGAAGCCTGTGCCAGCCTTTGGGGAGAGGGAAAATCATAGCCGCCCTCAATGGGCTGGCCGAAGGTTTCGCAGAGCCGCTCCACAATGCCCCGGATTCGCTTGATATTATTGTTCTGGCTGATAATGAAGGTGCACAGGGTTTCCCAGCCATCCTGCCGCAGCACACGGATGCCGGGGGCGTAGGCAGTGGCTTCCGCCATAATGGGGTCGTCCTGCAGGGCGGCCTTGATAGCGCTGTAATCCAGTTCCAAATCGAAATAAGGCAGCCACAGCCGGCGAAATTCTTCCTCGCTGCAGCGGAACAGGAATTGCTCCTCCCCTGTTTTTTCGATGGACAGACAGCGGCCCATGGCGATGCCACGCCAGCAGTTTTCGCCCTCATCGGTAGGCTGCCAGCGGAAACACTGCCCGCAGTCCAGAATCTGGGGCAGAGAAAAGTCCCGCAGTGCGCTCAGCAGAACCCCCTCTGCACAGGGGGTGATTTGATAATTTGGCTTCATGGAACACCTCGTTTCGCAAAGATCCAGTATAAATTCCCTGAGATAGGGAAAAGTATGAACAAAAAGAAGTTCTCCTGTCAAGAGTATAGCACAAGGAGAGCCAGCCGACAAACAGGAAGTATTTTCGGGGAATTATTACAGTTTGTACAATTTATGAATTTGTTATGAACAAGAAGGATTCCACGAAAAAATACCGATAAAATCCAAGGGTTTCAACACTTTCAACGGAGTTTTCAACTGAATTGACGAAAGGGGGCGTGGAAAGTGTCGAAGAACATTATACATTCTGGAATGAAAAAGCAGGAATCATTGCTTTTAACAGTTTCAACGGACTTTTCAACAGATTGCCTAAAAGATTCCGCTTCGACAAAATATTTTTATGAATATCGTGAAGGGAACAAAAGAATGGGGGAAGATCGATGGTAAGAGGCATTAACAAACGGGTCATTGAGATCAACGAGACAGGAAATCCTTACTTTGACAAGGCGGTATTGTATATGAACGACCACAGCAAAGGCGACAGCGGAGCCATGGAGGAGGAAGCCAGACGCTATCTGGCTACCATTCAGAAGGTTCGCTGGTCCGGTCGGCTGCCGCTGAAGGAGCGACTGGGCTGGAAATTCTGGCTGACTGCCCTCTCCGGCGGAGCGCTTTCCTGGCTGCTGCTGGCTCTGCTGTAGCCCCCCGTGAATTTTTTACAAAAATTCATGGGAAACGGCTTTTTAGGGCGAATTTTGTGGTATAATAACTGCACAGCAGTTATTATACAGAATGTCCAAGGCGATACGCTCCGCACGATGCGTCGCTGCCGCCTGCAATGGACAATGATACCATTGCGAGCTTCGCTCTTGTGGCATCATAGCTGCACAGCAGTTATTATACAGGATGCTACGAAAATATATCTTGGAAAAGTACGCTTTTTGACCAAATAGAATGCCATATCCACGGCGGTGTGGCATTCTTTCATCCACATAGACGGAGGAATTGACAGTGAGAGATTTTAAGAAGGAAAACAGCCCGCGCAAGGACTTTAAGGCACAGCCGAAAAAAGACTGGAGCCGCAAAGAGGATCGGGATCGCAAGAGCAAGAGCTTCAGCAAACCCCGCGAAGAGCGTGAAGAACGGGACGATACACCGGAACAGCGCAGCGATGTGCTGGCTGGCAGAAATGCTGTAATGGAAGCGCTGAAAAGCGGCCGCCCCATTGACAGCATCTACATACTGAAGGGCAATACCCAGGGCTCTCTGGGCAAGATCGTTGCTATGGCAAAGGACGAGGGCATTCCGGTGAAGGACGCCACTCCGCAGAAGATGGAATCCCTCTGCGGCAATCTGAACCATCAGGGCGTAGCTGCTGTGGTGGCTTGCCGGGACTTCTCCACCATGGCCGATATTATGGCCAAGGCCGGCGACGAGCCGCCTTTCGTTGTCATCTGTGACAACATTGAGGACCCACACAATCTGGGCGCTATCATCCGTACTGCGGAAGCTGCCGGTGCACACGGCGTCATCATTCCAAAGCGCCGCGGTGTGGGACTGACCGCCACCGTAGCAAAAACCTCTGCCGGTGCGGTGGAGTATATGCCGGTTGTCCGTGTAGCCAACATCGTCAGCTGCATTGATGAGCTGAAGGAACAGGGCTTCTGGATCTTCTGCGCCGACATGGACGGCGAAACCTGGTGTCAGGCCGACATGAAGGGTAAGATCGGCCTTGTGGTCGGCTCCGAAGGCTTTGGCGTCAGCCGCCTGACCAAGGAACACTGTGACTTTGTGGTATCCCTGCCGATGAAGGGCCATGTTAACTCCCTGAACGCATCTGTTGCGGCAGGTATCATCATTTATGAAGCGGTTCGTCAGAGAAACGAGATCCGCGCCAAGTAAGCGATCGACTGCTATCATAGAGAGGGATCAAGATGAACAAAAATTATAATGTAGACGATATCCTGCTGGAGATCAAAGCCAAAAAAAGCAGGCAGGGCAGCAGCGCCGCTACCACGATTCCGGCCGCCTTTCCTGCCAGCAAAAAGGCTGAGGCTCCGCTTGTAAACCAGCCAAAGCAGGAGGCTGCAGCGGAGGCTCCGAAGGCTCCGGAGACCCCTTCCCCCAAGGAAAGCTCGCTGGACAGCTTCCACTTTGAAAGCAGCTCTGCGGCTTCCGTACAGCCCACAAAAACTGTTGTGGAGACCGTACGGGTCAGCACTCCGGCTCCTGCCCTAACGAAAAAAGAAACCTTCAAGGTGTCCATTCCGGAGGACGACGGTCTGGACTATCAGAAATATTTCTCCAATCTGCAGGATGAGGGAGAAGACGACAGCTTCCGCTTCCAGACGGATGCTGCCCCAAGCAGCTTTGTTCCGGAAGCAGATCCCATGGAGGCAACCCGGGAGGTTTCCTTCCAAGGCAGCACGCCACCTCCTCCGGTTCCGGAGAAGGCAGCAAACAAAGCGCCGTTCAAGCTGAACTTCAACTTTGACGAGGACGACAGCGACAACAGCCCAGTGGAGGAGCCTCAGGGTAAGCTGAAGGGCGGCCTCTTCCCGGAGGAAATGATGGAGGAGGAACCAAAGCGTTCCCTCTTTGGCCGGAAAAAGGCAAAAGAAGCTGTTCCGGAACAGAACAGCGAAAACAGCTACGAGGACGACAGCGAGCTGGACGATTATTCCGGTGCTGCTGACAAAGAATCGGTGATCCGGGACATGAAGATGATCAAGGCCGGTTTGCTGATTCGTCTGCTGCTGATGCTGGCAGTGTTCGGTGTTTCTCTGTATCTGGCCATCTCCGCCACCGATCCACGGCTGACTCTGCCGACCCTGATCCAGCCAGAGACCCAGCTGCGAAACTTTATGATCGCCAACACCGTGGTAGCAGCCATTGGTGCGCTGATCTGCAGCAATGTGGTGGGCGGCGGCCTCATCGCCCTGTTGAAGCTGAAGGCCGACTGTGACACCCTGCCTTCCATGGCGGTCATCGCCACCTTGGCCCAGGGTATCTGCTTCATCGTTCGCCCTGATCTGCTGAACATGACGCTGGACACCGTATCCAGCACCGAATACACCATCACCATGGCGGTTTCCCTGTTCTTCCCGGTTGCCATGCTGATCCTGCTCTTTGCTCTGGTGGGCAAGATCATGGTGGTGCTGCGAATCCAGAACAACTTTAAAATGGTTGCCAGCGACCGCAGCAAATACTCCATCAACATGCTGGAGAACAAGGGCCTGCTGAAAGAATGGACCAAAAATCTGGATATGGAGGACTACCTGGTTGCCTACCCGGTGAAAACCCGCTTCCTGTCCAAATTCCTGGAGTACTCCTACTCCGAGGACTATGCGGAGCAGATGAGCACCATTCTGGCACCGGTTTCCATTTTGGCTGCGATTTTGATTTCCGTTCTGTCCTTTGTGTTTAACGATAATGTGGGCATGGCCATTTCCACCTTTGCGGCAGTGCTGTGCATCTGCACTCCGCTGACCGCCACCATCGCTGCCAACTGGCCGCTGCTGCGTCTGTCCAACAAGCTGACGCCAAACGGTGCTATGGTAGCCGGCTACGAATCCGTGGCCAAATTCGCCGATACTGAGGGTATCGTGGTGAAAGCCAGCGATATCTTCCCTCCGGAGAATGTGACCCTCCATGCCATCAAAGCCTTTGACCAGAGCAAGATCGACTCGGTGATCCTGGATGCTGCCAGTGTCGTCTGCAGTACCAAAGGTATGCTGTCCGGCGTCTTCACCAAGATCATCGGCTCCGACAAGAGCCTGCTGCGTCCGGTGGAGAACATTACTTACGAGGACAGCATGGGCCTGTCTGCCTGGGTGGACGGCAAGCGGGTGCTGATCGGCAATCGGGAGCTGATGATCAACCACGGAGTGGAAGTGCCAAGCATGGACTATGAGAAGCGCTATGTGAAGGACAGCAAGAACATTATCTACCTGTCCAATTCCGGTGAGCTGTCTGCCATGTTTGTCATCAGCTACAACCCAAACAGTGCCGTAATGGACGAGCTGGATAAGCTGGCTGACAACGGTATGTTCCTGATCGTGGAGACCTCTGACCCCAACATCACCGCAGAGAAGATCCACGAGGCCTACGACTTCCCACTGGAACAGCTGCAGATCATGCCGGCGAAGACCAACAGCCAATACCACTCCATGACCGAGGAGCAGAGCTCCGCACCGGCCCGCATCGGTTACATCGGCGGTGCCAAGACCATGATCCGTGCCCTCTGCGACTGTATCACCATCAAATCCGCCATCGTCAAAGGCGTGGTGATCCAGATGGCTTCCCTCATCATCGGCTACGGCATCATCGCCGTGTTCTCTCTGGTGGGCGATCTGGGTATGCTCAGCTTCAGCCACCTGATCCTCTACCAGCTGTTCTGGTCCCTGATCATTCTGGTGCTGCCGAACCTGAAAAAACTGTAAGAATCCAAAGCCTCTGTGAAAACGGGGGCTTTTTTCTCTGCTTGACAAGGGCGCAAAAACTGCCTATAATTACTACATAATCCAAACCGATCAACAGGGAGATCAAACCGCAAAGCGGGTTCGCAGAGAGCCGGAGGCAGCTGTAAATCCGGCAGCAGCGCAGCGGCAAATGGACCCTGCAGGGCGATGGGGAACGGAGGCTCTCTCAGTATCCATTGACGGCTTGCCCTCGTTACGGGCATTGAGGTGGGCGCAGTCTGCGCCAATCAAGGTGGTACCGCAGATCACAGCATCTGTCCTTGCAAATTGTGCAGGGATCGGTGCTTTTTTTTATTTGGAATCGATCCCACGAAAGGAGAATCTATCATGTCTGACCTTATGACAAACAACAATCCTGCTCCGGAAAAACCAGCGAAAAAGCCCATCGTTTTCTCCGGCATCCAGCCGACCAGCGGCTCCTTCACCCTGGGCAACTATCTGGGTGCGGTGAAGAACTGGGGCAAGCTGCAGGACGACTATAACTGCATCTACTGCATTGTAAACCAGCACGCCATCACCGTCCGTCAGGACCCACAGGAACTGAAGAAAAACACCCTGTCTGCCTACGCTCTGATGCTGGCCTGCGGCATTGATCCGGATAAGAGCATCGCCTTTATCCAGAGCCATGTCAAAACCCATGCGGAGCTGGCTTGGGTGCTGAACTGCTACACGCAGTTCGGCGAGCTGTCCCGTATGACCCAGTTTAAGGATAAATCCGCCAAACATGCCGACAATATCAATGCTGGTCTGTTCACCTATCCTTCCCTGATGGCAGCGGATATTCTGCTGTATCAGACCAATCTGGTACCGGTGGGCAATGACCAGAAACAGCATCTGGAGCTGTCCCGTGACATTGCAAACCGCTTCAACGGTCTCTACGGCAACACCTTCGCGGTGCCGGAACCATACATTCCAAAGACTGCTGCCCGCATTATGTCTTTGGCTGATCCGACCAAGAAGATGTCCAAATCCGATGAAAACGCTAAAGCTACCGTATTTGTTCTGGACGAGCCGGGTACCGTTGTGAAGAAATTCAAGAGCGCTGTGACCGACTCCGAAATGGAAGTGGTTTACCGTGAGGGCAAGGACGGCATCAACAACCTGATGTCCATCTACTCCGCTGTGACCGGCCTGACTCTGGAGCAGATCGAGCATGACTTTGCCGGTAAAGGCTACGGCGACTTCAAGCAGGCTGTGGGCGAAGCCGTTGCCGAGGAACTGCGTCCGGCCCGCGAGAAGTACAATCAGCTGATGAAGGATAAGGCTTATCTGGAAGAGTGCTATCGTTCCGGTGCAGATAAAGCCCTGCACTTCTCTCAGAGAACACTGGATAAGGTTTATAAGAAAATTGGCTTCCTGCCATATAAATAGCAAGAACAAAGCCCCCACCATTTTGTGGGGGCCTTTTTTATGGAAAAATAATTTTCATAACAGGAAAAAAGGAAATACAAAATACAGATACACAAAAACACTGTAATTGTATCTTTCTTATTTTATCTTTTTTATTTTATTTATTTTTATTATATTCTTTTTTATTTCCGTTTGGTTTTGGGACTTCAGGAGTTTAAAATCGGGACTTCTGGAGTTTAGAAATCAAACTTCTCAAGTTTCAAATTCAAACGCAGTGGGTCGGATCTGGAACCGCCTGTGTTTTGTGGAATGTTGAAAAGTTGAAAGCTGTGACGCAGACAAGAAAAGGCCTCCTGGCAAAGCAGGAGGCCTTGTTGCTTATTTTCCTGTTACCATGTAAGGAGCCAGCACACCGGCAATATTGCTCAGCGGCATGGTCTGGATCCAGATATGGCCCGGACCGGTGACAACGGTATTGAAGATACCTTCGCCGCCGAAGAGCATGTTTTTTACGCCTGCTACGGTCTGGATATCCATCTGACAGGAAGGGGTCATGGCAGCCAGATAACCGGAATCCAGCACGATCTGCTGGCCGGGAGCCAGCTCATACTCCACCACATGTCCGTCAAATTCCGCAAAGACAATGCCTTCGCCGGAGACTTTCTGCATGATGAAGCCCTCGCCGCCAAAGAGGCCGGAGCCAAACTTCTTGTTAAAGTGGGTGGACAGTCTCACCGTTGCTTCCGACGCAAGAAAAGCGGATTTCTGGAAGATCATCTCCTGACCGGGACGGATTTCAAAAGGAATGATCGTTCCCGGGAAACTGGAAGCAAAGGCGATCATGCCCGGGCCGCCCATAGCAGTATAGTTGTTCTGGAAGATGCTCTCGCCGGAGAACATGCGGCCAAAGGCCTTGCCGATGCCGCCGTTGGTGCTGGTCTCCATTTTCATGTTGGGGCTCATCCAGGCCATGGAGCCGCGCTCGGTAATCATGGTCTCGCCGTTTTCCAAATGACAGATCACAACAGGCAAAGTGCCGCCCTGCAGTTCGTATTTCATAAATACCCTCCTTTACAGACTGCTTTCTCTTCTTTCTTGAGCACCATTGCTCACCCTCATAGTAGCACAAAAAAAGCCGGCTGTACAGAACAGCCGGCAGGATAATTGGGCTTATTTGCCTTCTTCTACTTCAATCGTGGTCTTTTCTGCGGCACCTTCAAAGGTATAGTCATTGCCTGGAATGATGATATTCAGCAGAATACCGGAGATCGCTGCGATAGCCAGACCGGACAGCGTGATGCTCAGGTTACCCGGCAGCACAAAGGTGATACCCGGAGATGGGATGCCCAGTGCGGAAACCAGAATCACCGCAGCGATAATCAGGTTGCGGGATTTGGTGAAGTCTACCTGATTTTCTACCACATTGCGGACACCGATGGCGGAGATCATACCATAAAGCATGAAGGAAACACCGCCGATGATGGCCTGCGGAATAGTTTCGATCACAGCGCCGAATTTTGGAAGGAAGGACAGCAGGATCGCAAAGACAGCGGCGATCTCCATAACTTTTGGATCGTAGACCTTGGTCAGAGCCAATACGCCCGTGTTTTCACCGTAGGTGGTGTTCGCAGGGCCGCCGCCCAGTGCGGACAGGCAGGTTGCCAGACCGTCGCCCAGCAGGGTACGGTTCAGACCCGGATCGTTCAGGTAGTTTTTGCCGGTGGTAGCGGAGATCGCCGCCATGTCACCAATGTGCTCCATCATGGTTGCCAGAGCGATCGGAACGATGGATACGCAGGCACCGATGCTGAACTTCGGCAGAGTGATCGGTGCAGGAGCCAACAGCTTCGCCTGTGCGATCGCGGTAAAGTCTACCTCGCCCATGAGAATAGCGGCGAAGTAGGAAACCAGAATACCGATGAGGATCGGAACGATCTTTATCATACCTTTGCCCCAAATGTTGCAGATAATGATGACACCCAGCGCAATGAGGGCCAGTGGCCAGTTGGTGCTGGCATTATCGATGGCAGATGGCGCAAGGATCAGACCAATGGCAATGATGATCGGGCCGGTTACGACCGGTGGGAACAGTTTCATAACGGATTTGACGCCGCAGACAGAGATGATGACAGACATCAGCACATAAACCAGACCGGCTACCAGTACGCCGCCGCAGGCGTAAGGAAGCAGCTCCGTGTTAGCAATGGTAGCGTCCCCATTGGCGTCCAGCAGCATAGGAGCAACCGCAGCATAACCGCCCAGGAAGGCGAAGCTGGAACCCAGGAAGGCCGGAACCTTGCCTTTGGTCAGCAGGTGGAACAGCAGCGTACCCAGACCTGCCATCAGCAGAGTGGTGGATACATTCAGACCGGTCATGATAGGCACCAGAACGGTTGCGCCAAACATGGCGAAGGTGTGCTGCATGCCCAGAAGGATCATTTTTGGAATACCCAGCTGACGGGCATCATAAATACCTTCCTGACCAATGCTTGCTTTGTTTTTGTTGCTCATAGAAGCC